>JAIFMR010000148.1 GCA_020048255.1 Rhodoferax sp.
AAATATTGTTATTGAAGTGGTCGGTGAGTTGATTTCGCGCCCCTACATCGAGATCACACTGAACCTGCTGGCACGCTTTGGTGTGCAGGTGCAACGTGAGGGCTGGCAACGCTTCACCATTCCCGCCGGCAGCCGCATCTGCTCACCGGGTGATATTCATGTTGAGGCGGATGCCTCTTCCGCTAGTTATTTCATAGCTCTTGGCGCAATAGCAGAAAGGACTGGAGGCCTGGACTTGGGGTTGTGCCAAAAAGGCATCAAAGTATTGGGAGTCGGCGCAGCCTCTATTCAAGGTGACATCCGGTTTGTGGAAGCCGCGCAAATGATGGGAGCCCACATCAGCAGCGGCCCCAACTGGCTGGAAATCTCCCGCGGCGCCTGGCCCCTGAAAGCCATTGACCTGGACTGCAACCACATCCCCGACGCGGCCATGACGCTGGCGGTGATGGCCCTGTATGCCGACGGCACCAGCACACTGCGCAATATTGCCAGCTGGCGCGTCAAGGAAACCGACCGCATTGCCGCCATGTCCTGCGAGTTGCGCAAACTTGGCGCAACCGTCGAAGAAGGCACAGACTACATTTGCATTACGCCACCGGTCAGTGCTGCGCATTGGAAGCCCGCCAGCATCCATACCTATGACGACCACCGCATGGCCATGTGTTTTTCGCTGGCGGCGTTTAATCCTGCGGGCTTACCGGTGCGCATCGAAGATCCCAAATGTGTCGCCAAGACGTTCCCGGATTATTTTGAATCGCTCTTTTCTCTGGTCCAGACCCAGCCAAACCACATCCCCGTGATTTGTGTCGATGGCCCCACGGCCTCGGGCAAAGGGACTTTGGCAGCCGAAGTTGCCCAGCGGCTCGGTTATCACCTGCTGGACTCAGGTGCGCTGTACCGCATCACGGCACTGGCGGCGTCGCGTGCACAGTTGCCGTTGGACAGCCGTGGCGTGGCGGCCATTGCCAGCCTGGCTCGGCAGTTGCAGATTGCTTTTGTTGGCAACCAGATCCTGCTGGATGGCGATAACGTGACCGAAGCCATTCGCACCGAAGAAGCCGGCATGAACGCCTCGACTATTTCTGCACTGGTTCCGGTGCGCGATGCACTGGTTGATCTGCAGCACAGTTTTCGGCGCTTGCCCGGCTTGGTGGCCGACGGCCGTGACATGGGCACGGTGATCTTTGCCGATGCGCCCCTGAAAGTATTTCTGACCGCCAGTGCCGCACAGCGCGCAGACAGACGCTTCAAACAGTTGATTTCAAAAGGAATTTCAACTACACTCGACAGTCTTCGCGCCGACTTGGAAGCTCGCGACGCCCGGGATTCATCCCGCAGCGCCTCGCCTTTGAAGCCGGCAGAAGATGCCAAGCTGCTGGACAACTCTGAGTTATCGATTGAAAAATCGGTGGATCAGGTGTTGAGCTGGTGGCAAAGCAAACAGCCCTTCTGAAATTCTCAAGAGCTAAAAAACGCAGGGGCTCACGCCTTTGCACCGGTCCTCATCCGCCCTATCGCGCTGCACTGGCGCACTGCGGTTGAGGTTCACAAAACTTAACCCCGCGGCTACCTTGCCGCACTGAAAATGTCTGAATCTTTTGCCGCCCTGTTTGAAGAGTCCCTGCAACGCACCGAGATGCGCCCCGGTGAAGTCATCACCGCTGAAGTGGTTCGTATTGAGCACAGCTTTGTTGTGGTCAACGCTGGTTTGAAGTCTGAGGCCTATGTGCCTTTGGAAGAATTCAAGAACGATCTGGGCGAAACCGAAGTCCAAGTCGGCGACTTCGTGTCGGTGGCCATTGGCTCGATCGAAAATGGTTACGGCGACACCATTCTGTCCCGCGACACCGCCAAGCGTCTGGCGTCCTGGATGAGCCTGGAAAAAGCCCTGGAAACCGGCGAATTTGTCACCGGCACCACCAGCGGCAAGGTCAAGGGCGGTCTGACCGTGCTGGTCAACGGCATCCGTGCCTTCCTGCCCGGCTCACTGGTTGACACCCGTCCCACCAAAGACCTGTCTCCGTACGAGAACAAGACCCTGGAATTCAAGGTCATCAAGCTCGACCGCAAGCGCAACAACGTGGTGCTGAGCCGCCGCGCTGTGGTTGAGGCGTCGATGGGCGAAGAGCGCTCCAAACTGATGAACACGCTCAAAGAAGGCGCCATTGTTCAAGGCGTGGTCAAAAACATCACCGAATACGGCGCGTTTGTGGACCTGGGCGGCATCGACGGCCTGTTGCACATCACCGACATGGCATGGCGCCGTGTCCGTCACCCGTCTGAAGTGGTGACGGCTGGTCAGGAAATCACCGCCAAGATCCTCAAATTTGACACCGAGAAAAACCGCGTGTCGCTGGGTCTGAAGCAAATGGGCGACGATCCTTGGATGGGCGTGAACCGCCGTTACCCCCAGGGTACCCGCATGTTCGGCAAGATCACCAACATCGCCGATTACGGCGCGTTTGTGGAACTGGAACCCGGCATCGAAGGCTTGGTCCACGTGTCAGAGATGGACTGGACCAACAAGAACGTGGCCCCTGCCAAGATCGTTGCCCTGGGTGACGAGGTCGAAGTCATGGTTCTGGAAATCGACGAAGACAAGCGCCGCATTTCTCTGGGTATGAAGCAGTGCAAGGCCAACCCATGGCAAGAGTTTGCACAAAACACCAAGCGTGGTGACCGCGTCAAGGGCCCGATCAAATCCATCACCGACTTCGGCGTGTTCGTTGGCTTGGCTGCTGGTATCGACGGCCTGGTGCATTTGTCTGACCTGTCCTGGAACGAAACTGGTGAAGCCGCTGTGCGCGAGTACAAGAAGGGCCAGGAAGTTGAAGCCCTGGTGTTGGCCGTTGACGTGGACCGTGAACGCATCTCCCTGGGTATCAAACAGCTCGACTCTGACCCCTTCACCACCTTCTCGTCGATCAACGACAAGGGTTCCGTGGTCACCGGCAAGGTCAAGACCGTGGATGCCAAGGGCGCTGAGATTGACCTCGGCGAAGACATCATTGGTTACCTGCGCGCCTCCGAAATCAGCCGTGACCGCGTCGAAGACGCCCGCAATGTGCTCAAGGAAGGCGACGAAGTCACCGCTGTGGTGGTCAATGTGGATCGCAAGACCCGCAACATCCAGCTGTCGATCAAAGCCAAGGACGCTGCTGATCAGTCAGAAGCCATGGCCACATTGAGCCAGCAGTCGGCTCGTGAAAATGCCGGCACCACCAGCCTGGGCGCTTTGTTGCGTGCCAAGCTGGACAACAATAACTGATCAGTTATTGCCCACCTGAACTGACGACCGACTGCCCTTGCGCGTCGGTCGTTTTTTTATTTCTAATCAGTTGGGGACAGGGCTAAAGGTCTGTCCCACAAAGGCATTAGTTTATGACCCGCTCCGACCTCGTTGAAGAACTTGCAGCCCGTTTCAGCCAGCTCACTCAGCGCGATGCCGAGTATGCAGTCAAGGCCATTCTGGACGCCATGAACGACGCACTGGTTCGTGGTCATCGCATCGAAATCCGGGGCTTTGGCAGTTTTTCTGTCAACTATCGCCCACCCCGCATGGGGCGCAATCCGCGCAGCGGTGAGAGCGTCGCCATTCCCGAAAAACGCGTCCCCCATTTCAAGCCCGGCAAAGCACTGCGCGAAGCCGTCGACCTGCGTACAGCCGAGTTGTCGCAGACCAAGACCTTGTGATCGTCGAACCGTTGAAACGTGCGCCAGGTTCGCGCAAGCGGTACACAAGGCTGGGGAGCAAGCACCTCGGGCGTTAGAATTCTGGCGACTTTGGGACATACCGATGAACAACATTCTGTGGTTGCTTAAGTGGGTGCTTAAGGCAGCCATTTTTTTTACCCTGTTTGCCTTTGCGCTGAACAACCAGCAAGACACAACAGTGCATTTTTTCTTTGGTAACCAATGGCAGGCACCCCAGGTGCTGGTGGTGCTGGCGGCGTTCGCCGTGGGCGTCACGGTGGGAGTGTTGGGCATGGTGCCCTGGCGTTGGCGCCAACGCGTGACAGCAAAAATCACCGAGACAACCAGCAGCCCGCCCCCTGCAGTAAACACGCCGCAGCCCTTGCCCGTACCCGCCTACTCTGATGGAATTTGATCTGAGCTGGATCTTATTGGGACTGCCCGTCGCCTTTGCGCTGGGCTGGCTGGCCTCACGTTTTGATCTGCGCCAGATTCGCCTGGAAAACCGGCAAGCGCCCAAAGCCTACTTCAAGGGGCTGAATTACCTGCTCAATGAACAACAAGACCAGGCGATTGATGCCTTTATTGAGGCGGTTCAAAACGATCCTGACACCTCGGAATTGCACTTTGCCTTGGGCAATTTGTTTCGCCGCCGCGGGGAGTATGAGCGCGCGGTGCGCGTCCATGAACATTTGCTGTCGCGGGGTGATCTGAGCCAGGCCGATCGGCACCGGGCGCAACATGCACTGGCCCTGGACTACCTCAAAGCGGGGCTCTTGGACCGCGCTGAGGACGCCCTGATCAAACTCGAAGGTACGGCCTTTGAGGTCGAGGCGCGCCTGGCACTGCTGGCCAACTACGAACGCAGCCGCGACTGGGCGCTGGCCGCTCAAGTGGCTGACAAGCTCGAGCAATCCTCCCAAGGCAGCTTTGTCCACCGGTTGGCCCATTATTTGTGTGAACAAGCGGCAGACGATCTGGTCAACGGGCGCGTTGAGGCAGCGCGCCAGCGCTTGCAAGAAGCCATCAGCAAAGCACCCGACGCGGCCCGCCCGCGCCTGGCCATGGCCCAGGTTCATTCGGGTGCAGGTGATTTTGCCAAGGCGCACCAGGTGTTGTTGCAAGCTCTGGACAGAGCCCCAGCGGCTACCTCTCTGATGGTGGGGCCGCTGGCCGACATGGCACTGAAAATCGGCGATGTAAGCGCCACGCTCAAGCGTCTTCAAAGCCTGTACCAGCAAAGCCCGTCCCTGGACCTGCTCGATGCCATCGTTCTGCTGTCAGCCCATCTGCCTGGCTCGGATGCCAACGAGCGTGACTGGTATGCGCGTCACCTGGAGCGCGAGCCCTCTCTGGTGGCAGCGACCCGATGGATTGCACAGGAAAAGCTGGAGCACGAACAATTTCACCCCCAGGTTCAGCGCGCGCTGGATCACGCCATCAAACCCCTGTTGCGCTACCGCTGTGCCGCGTGCGGGTTTGAGGCAACCCAGCATTTCTGGCAGTGCCCAGGCTGCCAGACCTGGGACAGTTACCCCGCGCGGCGGGTAGAAGAACTATGACCATTTCCAAAGAAAAACTCAGTGCCGCCCGCGTTTTGGTGGTGGGCGATGTGATGTTGGACCGTTATTGGTATGGCGCCGTGGACCGCATCAGCCCGGAGGCACCGGTCCCCGTGGTGCGCATCACCCGCGAGGAAGAACGCAACGGCGGTGCAGCCAATGTGGCCTACAACCTGGTGACGCTGGGTGCGCAGTCGTCCTTGCTCACCGTGGTCGGTGACGACGAAGCCAGCCACAAGCTCGAAGCGCTGGTGGCCAACACGGGCATTGAAACCTATTTCGGACGCGACGCACAACTCAAAACCACCGTCAAATTGCGTGTCATTGGGCGCCAGCAACAGCTGTTGCGCCTGGACTTTGAAAACACCCCCAAGACTGAGGTGCTGGCCTCACAGACTGCCACCTTTGTGGACCTGCTCCCCAGCCACAATGCCGTGCTGTTCTCGGACTACGGCAAGGGGGGCCTTGCGCACGTCAGTGACATGATTGAGCGCGCCCGTGCTGCGGGCAAACCCATCCTGATCGACCCCAAAGGAACCGACTACTCGCGCTACAAAAACGCCAGCGTCATCACCCCCAACCGTGCCGAACTGCAGCAAGTGATTGGTGCCTGGCAGGACGAGTCCGAGCTGCAACTCAAGGTCCAACAGCTGCGCGAGCGGCTGGGCTTGGAAGCTGTGCTGCTGACCCGCAGTGAAGAAGGCATGACCCTGTTTGACGCCGAGGGCCAGGTCAACGTCAGTGCGCAGGCGCGTGAAGTGTTTGACGTCACCGGTGCTGGCGACACCGTGATTGCCACCATGGCCGCCATGGTGGCCGCCGGCATGAGCATGCGTGAGGCCCTGCCCTGGGCCAACCGGGCCGGCGGCCTGGTGGTGGGCAAATTTGGTACAGCCACCGTTTCTTATGAGGAGTTATTTGCATGACCCGAATCGTTGTCACCGGGGCAGCCGGTTTCATTGGCGCCAACATCATCCAGGGGCTCAACGCCCGTGGCCTGACCGACATCATTGCCGTGGACGACCTCACCCAGGGTGACAAGTTCCGCAATCTGGCGACCCTGCAGATCGCTGACTATGTGGACGCCGATGTGTTTTACGACGAGTTCGCCAGCGGCGGATACGGCCAGGTGGAAGCGGTGTTTCACGAAGGCGCGTGCAGTGACACCATGGAAAGCAACGGCAAGTACATGATGCAAAACAACTTTGCCACCTCGGTACATCTGTTTCACGCTTGCCAAAAGCGCGGCGCCCGGCTGCTTTATGCCTCCAGTGCGGCCACCTACGGCGGCTCGGACACCTTCCGGGAAGACCCTGCCTTTGAGCGACCACTCAATGTGTATGGCTACTCCAAACTGCTCTTTGACCAGCGCATGCGGCGCGAATGCGGGCTGGATTTTCAGCGCGCCATGGCTGGAAAAACCATGCAGGTGGTGGGTTTTCGGTACTTCAACGTCTATGGCCCGCATGAGCAACACAAGGCACGCATGGCCAGCGTGGCGTTTCACCAGTTCAACCAGTTCCGCGCCGAGGGCAAGGTCAAATTGTTTGGCGAGTACGGTGGCTACCCCGCGGGCTCGCAAATGCGCGACTTTGTCTACATTGACGATGTGGTGGCTGTGAACCTGTGGTTTTTTGACCATCCATCTGTGTCCGGCATTTTCAATTTGGGCACCGGCCGCGCCCAACCCTTCAACGACGTCGCCAGCGCCGTGGTCAACACTTTCCGCCAACTCGACCAACAGCCGCCCTTGTCGCTGGAGGAGCTCAGCGCCCAGGGTTTGATTGAGTACGTGCCGTTTCCGGATGCGCTGCGCGGCAAATACCAGTGTTATACCCAGGCTGATCTGACCGCCCTGCGCGCCACAGGTTGTACTCATGCGTTTGCCAATGTGCAATCGGGCGTGGCCCAATATGTTCAATGGTTGGCCAAACAAGGCTGACGGACTCCCTGACCGATATCCTTACCCTCATCCCTTCCCATCACCCCCAGGAGCCATGCCATGCTGAAAAAACTCATTGTCCTCTTCGCCTTTTTGTCATCCTCGATTTGCTTCGCTGCCTTGGACATCAACAAAGCGTCCGAAGCCGAGCTTGACAGCATCAAAGGCATTGGCCCGAGCACCTCCAGCAAAATTCTCGATGAGCGCAAAAAGGCCAGCTTCAAGGACTGGAATGACTTCATTACCCGTGTCAAAGGCATTGGTGAGGCCAAAGCCAGCCAATTTTCAGCCGAAGGCGTGACCATCAACGGCGCTGCTTTCAAACCCTCAGCAACTGCACCCGCCGCCAAAAAAGACCCCAAGAAGGCACCGTAAGCCCGTATTTGATGGCCATGCAATCTGTCGTTGCCATTTGCCTGGGGGCTTGCCTGGGGGCGCTCGGGCGCTGGGGCCTGGGGATATGGCTCAACCCGGGGGCTTTGCTGCCCTATGGCACGCTGGCCGCCAACCTGATCGGGGCTTACCTGATTGGGGTTGCTGTGGCCATCTTTCAACATATGCCGCAACTCGACCCGGCTTGGCGTTTGCTGATCGTCACAGGTTTCTTGGGCGCCCTGACAACCTTCTCCAGCTTTTCAGCCGAAGTGGTTGGCATGCTGGGGCAGCAGCGCTACCTGTTGGCCTTTTCTACCGCCACACTGCACTTGTTTGGCTCGCTGTTGCTAACCTTGGCAGGCATCAAGTCTGTATCGCTTTTTATAGCTAACAGCGCCTGACACGCCTGGGTTACAGGTTGATTTCTTACACAAAAGTCAACCTCCCCCACGCTGCATGTACAAGTCAAAACGCGTCATGAATGCGTGACGCTGTGCGTCATCCACACCGGCAAACCGAAAGCTCACCTTGAGGACCGGCATGCGCACCAGCCCAATCACCCGTGGCGGCGCCTCATGCCATTTCAGCCCCAAAGCGCCGTCACCCAGGCGCACACCGGCCGCACCGTCGTGAAGTTTCCAGTGCACATCGCCTACGGCAGCGGGTAACCAGCGCAACCAGTCGATTGGCGTACAGGCCATTTCACGTTCAAACTGCTCAGGGTAAAACGACTGCATTTTGATAGCTGCCCACGCATGTCCGTATCGGGCTAGAGGCCAAATTCATAAAAAACTCAGCCCCCAGCTATGGGCGGCCAGATGGCCAGCACATCGCCTTCCAGCAAGGTCCGTGTCGAACGCTGTTCGGGCGCAACATAGCTGCCGTTCACCAGCACCAGATGCACCAGCTTGTCAGGCAAACGGTACTGCGTCACCAACTGCGAAATCGTGGTGTCTGAGGCCACATCGAGTTCGACGATGTTGGTGTATTTGGCCTCAACGGGCAGGTAATCGGTGAGCGAGGCGAAAAGTTTGAGGGTCATTTTCATCAGTTACAACTCCCAAGGCCCGCCCCACCCACGCTGCGCTCAGCGGCGGCGCTCATCTTGTGCACCCGACCAGTCGCCCTGCCCTTGCGCGCAAGCCAGGTAAGCTTCCATCAGCAGGGTGGGATCCCTTTGAAGGACGTCTTTCCAGCGCCCCAGCTTCACCTGGCCTTCCACCAAGCCGCGCATCACGCCCACATGCTCAGTCCAACCCACGCTGTTGCAGCCCACCAGCACATCGTCCTTGAACTGCAGGCTCAAATGCCGGCCGGCCAGCTTGTCGGTCAGCTCCACATGTTCACCACCCGGCACACCTTGCCAATCACCAAAACTGGCCGAAATCAGCCCCAGCGTGTCCAACACGTTGATTTGGGTGACCCCTTTGAGCTCGGCATGCGCTGCGCGGCCCCGGGCATAAGCCACCATGTTGGTCGCAGCAATGCGCGCCTGCTCTGCGGCGTTGGGCTGGATCGCACTGACGATCATCTTGCCCGACACCTTGTCAAAGGCTTCTGCGCAGTCACCCGCTGCAAAAACACCCGGAACATTGGTTTGCAAATGCTCGTCGGTCAACACCCCCAGCAAGCAGGTGATGCCCGAGTTTTCCAAAAAGCCAATGGCAGGGCGCACACCGGCGGCGCTGATGACCAGGTCAGCCTGCATGGTTTTGCCGTTGCTCAAGCGCACCGTCAAGGGCGTACCCGGCTCGATGGACTCCACCTTGGTGCTGGTGAACACCTCCACGCCTTTGGTCTCGCACCAGTCGCGGATCATGCCGCCCGCAGTGGGACCCATCATGCGCGGCACCATGCGGTCACCCATCTCGACCACGCTTAATTTGACACCGCGCGCCGCCAGCGCTTCCATGATGATGCAGCCAATGAAGCCGGCACCCAGCTGCAACACACGGGCACCCGGTTGGGCCAGCGCCGCGATGGCACGCGCATCGGCCAGCGTCCAGCAGCGGTGCACGCCATCGGACTTGATGCCGGGAATGGGCGGCGTCACCGGGCGCGAACCTGTGGCCACCAGCAAGGTGTCAAAGACAACCGTCTCACCCCCGTCAAGCACTACTGTTTTGGTAGCTGCATGAACAGACTGGACGTGGGCTACACGCACTTTGATCTTCAAATCATCAAAATGTGTGGCGCTCTTGCGCAAATAGGTTCCGGCCTCATTGATGTTGCCCATCAACAAGTAGGGGATCGCCATGCGTGAATAAGCCGGCTCAGGCTCGTCACCAATGATCGTGATGGCGTCCAGGGGGTTGAGCTTGCGGATGGTTTCCGCAGCGATGACACCGGCCGGGCCGGCACCGAGGATGACGTGGTGGGTCATGTTGATTTCTCCAGAAAAAACGGCTCCTTTCAGAGCCGTCTGGTAAGTTGTGCGGGACGTTTACAAACTCAAACGTTCACGGGTTTCTGCAGTCGGGCGGCCTTCCGCATCCCAGCCGCGGGCCTGGTAGTACAGCGGCAGCATGGTAGCCAACTCGTTGAACTTGCCTTTGGCCGGGCCGGTTTTGCA
>JAIFMR010000122.1 GCA_020048255.1 Rhodoferax sp.
GGTTGCGGCACCGGCCACCCCAGCTTTGTCATGAGCTCCAGCTTTGCCAACCAGACCATCGCCCAGATCGAGTTGTTCACCAAGCCCAAGGCTTACAAGGTTGGCAAGGTCTATGTGTTGCCGAAGTTGCTTGATGAAAAAGTGGCGCGTTTGCACCTGAAAAAAGTCGGTGCCATGCTGAGTGAACTCACCGACGAGCAAGCCGCCTACATTGGTGTGGACAAGGCCGGCCCTTACAAGACCGAAACCTACCGCTACTAAGCTCCTGATGCGAATTGACCAACTGCTGGTGCAACGCCAACTGGCCAGCACCCGCTCTCAGGCCCAGCGCCTGATTGCGGGGGGGGTGCAGTGGCGTCTTGGTGATGCCTGGCGGCGCGTTGCCAAAAATGGCGACGAGGTGCCCGAAGACGCCGAGATCGCGCTGCTGGATGACTCCGAGGCGCGTTATGTGTCGCGCGGCGGTTTGAAGCTGGAGGCTGCCCTGAAACAAGTGGGTTTGTCGGCGTCGGGCTGGCAGTGCCTGGATGTGGGCCAATCCACAGGGGGTTTTACCGACTGCTTGCTGCAACAGGGGGCCGAACTGGTGGTCGGGGTCGATGTGGGCAGCGCCCAGTTACACCCCAGCTTGCGCGCCGACCCGCGGGTGCTGTGTGTTGAAGGTGTCAATGCCCGTGCCCTGTATGCTTCTGATTTAATAGCTGCTTACGAAGACAGCATAAGCGCTGAAGGCCAATTTGATCTTGAAGAGGATGACGACCCGGACGACGAGCCTCAGAGTGCTGAGGCGGTGGAAGCGGATGAAGGTCCAGAACTTCTTGTGTCGTCCGATGGTGCCTTTACGCCTGCCTTTGACCTGATCGTGGCCGACCTGTCCTTCATCTCGCAAACCTTGGTGTTGCCCGCAGTGGTGCCCTTGCTCAAGGCGGGTGGCACCTTGCTGACCCTGGTCAAGCCGCAGTTCGAGTTGCAGCCGGGTCAAGTGGGCAAACATGGCATTGTCAAAGACCCGGCGCTCTATGGTTTTGTGGAGCAGCGTCTGCGTGATGCTTGTGCCGAGCTGGGCCTGACGGATGGCAACCATGAGTTTTTCATTTGCGCCCGAAAAATGTGATGTTCGCTGGACGGTGAACCGCATCGCTTGTTCCTCGTTTTAAGTAACTTTTCCCTTCATTCAATCGGCTGAAAGTAAGAAAGTCCGCCATGACCGACACCGCCCGTTTTCCTCTGAGCATTGAATTTTTTCCACCTAAAACGCCTGAAGGCGCCGAAAAATTGCGTGTGGTTCGTCAGCAGCTGTACACCCTGAAGCCTGAATTTTGCTCGGTGACTTTTGGCGCTGGTGGCTCCACACAAGAAGGCACGTTCAGCACCGTACGCGATATCCTGACGGAGGGCATGAGTGCGGCGTCGCACTTCTCGTGTGTGGGCGCCAGCCGCGACGGCGTGCGCGCCCAATTGGCCACACTCAAAGCCATGGGGGTCAAGCGTCTGGTGGCCCTGCGCGGCGATTTGCCCAGCGGCTACGGCGCAGGGGGAGAGTTTCAATATGCCAGCGATCTGGTGGCCTTCATTCGGGCTGAAACCGGTGACGATTTTTACCTTGAAGTAGCCGCTTATCCCGAAATCCACCCGCAAGCCAAATCCCCTGAGAGTGATCTGCGTGCCTTTGCGGCCAAGGCTCAGGCGGGTGCCAATTCGGCTATCACGCAGTATTTCTATAACTCCGACGCCTACTTTCGCTTTGTGGAAGATGTCGACGCGCTGGGCGTCCAGATTCCGGTGGTGCCCGGCATCATGCCCATCACCAGCTCGACCCAACTCATGCGATTCAGCGACGCCTGTGGCGCAGAGATTCCACGCTGGATTCGCCTGCGCCTGCAAGGCTTTGGCGACGACAGCGCGTCCATCAAGGCTTTTGGGCTGGATGTGGTGACCGATCTGTGCGAGCAGCTGCGCGCCGGTGGCGCACCGGGCCTGCATTTTTACAGCATGAACCAGAGTGCGGCGACTTTGGAGATATGTCAGCGGCTGGGGATTTGATGTTCTCTTGGTAGCTTCTTGCACCCTGTGGATGTCTGGCGCGCCGATTCATGGAGTGGCGAAACCGACGCCGGCCGCACTGGCTTCACACGGTACGGGTCACTGGAGCCGAAGCTGGCCGCTGCTTGGGGTCAGCTTGAACACCCCTACCACCTCAGCCAGGCGCTCGGCCTGAACTTTGAGGCTTTCGGCAGCCGCGGCGCTTTGTTCAACCAAGGCGGCGTTTTGGTGCGTCATTTGGTCAAGAGATGAAATCGAGCGGCTGATATCTTCAATGTCCTTGTTTTGCTCGACCGAGGCGGCGCTGATTTGTGAAATCACTTCTGTCACCCGTTGCACGCTGGTGACAATGTCGGTCATCGATTCACCCGCACGGTTGACCAGCGCTGCGCCTGCTGACACCTTGCCCACGCTGGTTTCGATCAGCGTTTTGATCTCTCGGGCAGCTGCAGCACTGCGCCCAGCCAAGCTGCGCACCTCACTGGCCACCACAGCGAAACCCCTGCCTTGCTCACCGGCACGAGCTGCTTCCACTGCCGCATTCAGTGCCAGGATGTTGGTCTGGAAGGCAATGCCGTCGATCACGCCAATGATGTCACTGATCTTGCTGGAGCTCTGGTGAATGTCCTGCATGGTGTTCACCACTTCGGACACCACCTCGCCACCCCGCACGGCCAGTCCTGAGGACTCTTGCACCAACTTGTTGGCGCTGTGGGCGGCGGCTGTGCTGATTCTGACGGCCGCGGTCAAGGCGGCCACGCTTTGCGAGGTATTCATCAGCGTGCTGGCAGTTTCTTCGGTCCGAACAGACAAGTCCATGGTGCCACTGGCAATCTCTGCGCTGGCCATGTGAATGTTGCTTGACGAGTCTTGCACTTGCGCCATGGAAGCCGACAACTCATGCGCCATACGCGTCATGGCGGTCATGAGCTGGCCCACCTCGTCGGTGGATGCGGGCAAACGGTGATCGGTCAGGTCGCTGGCTGCAATACGTTCAGCAGCCAGCACAGCCTCATGCAGCGGGGGCACGATGCTGCGGATGATCCCAAAACCCATCAGGCCCCCCATGACCACGGCGACGCCACCCAGGCTCCACAGTATCAGTATGGCCGTGTGGTAGGTGGCTGCGGCATCTTTGGCAGACTCCACATCCTCGGCTTCAACGCTTGCAATCAACTTGTCCAAGGCATTGACCAACGCGATTTGCGCGGGCCGAATTTCGTCGCGCACCGCCTTGCCGGCCGCTGCAGCGTCGTCGTTGAGCGCGTGCTCAATCACGCTGGCCAGCGCATTTTTCAGGGCATCTTCCAGCGGGGTCAAGCCGCTGATCACTTGTTGCGTGGCTGCATCAGAAAAGCCGCTTTGCAACTCGGTGCGCAGAGTTGCGTAGTGTTTGGACACATCTTTGATCCGCTTGAGTTCGGATTTTTTGAACGACAGGTCATCTTGCAACACCACATCTCGGATGGCCGTTGCCTGGTCGCGCACCGCGTCACGCAGGCCAATGGCCAGGCGCAATTTGGGCGCATCCATTTCTACAATTTTGACCAGGTGCTGGTCCACGTTGGCCATGCGGTTGGCCGCCACTGCCGTCAAGGCCAGCAGCAACACCAGCAAAATACCAAAACCTGTCCACAGGCGAGTGCCGATTTTTAGATGCATATAACCACCTCGGTGGCGCAGGTGTTGGGGGCGGCGCGTGTCGATCAGTCGGCGGTAACGCTGGCATGCAAGATGCCAATGACTTTGCCACCCTCCATCACGGGGGCGGTAATTTGTACGCTCTTGATTTGCGTGGTGGGGTCGGGCTTGACTTCTGAGTCAGCCCAGGCCTGGCCTTTGAGTGCATTTGCAGCAGAAGGGCGGTTGGCGTTGTTGAACAACAAAGACTTGCTGCTGCCAGCGATCAGATTGGCCTTGACATCACGCAAGAACAGCTTATTGATGTTCTTGTCTTCCTCCCACTTGCGAATTTGCGCGCCCATGGGACTGGTCAGGGTGGTTTGCACTGCGGGGTCCTTGTCTTCCAGGTCATTCCACTTGGCGTTGGTCATGCCGGGCAGAACTCCCCCTTTGGCATTGGCATCTTTGGCAGCGGCTACTACCGCGGGGTTGGCAGCCCAGTCCACCAGCTGCTTTTGGTATTTGGTGACCTTGGCTTGCAGAGCAGCGGGCAGGTCTGCTGCATGGCTCAGCGTGACAGAAGTTGCCAAGCACAGCCCCAGTGCCATTGCGCTGGCCATTGAGTAAAAGCGACCGAGTTTGCCTGTTGTCATGTTGGATCTCCAAGTGTGGCGTGTTGGGGTTGAGTGTGATACCCGTGCAGTCTCTGGCAGCCAACCAGCGCCCTGCAAAATCATTGTAGACCGGCTGGTATTTCAACCATCACGCCAAGTGTCGCATCTGAGAACGGTCAGCGATGCACATGAAAACCCTCGAATTTGCTGCCACATGCCAGGGTCAACGACATCTTCGTGGTGTCAAATCCCGCACGGCATTCAACTGTAAATGAGGCGGAACCAAGCCTTTCCCTTACCGCCCGTACACATCCTCAAAACGCACGATGTCGTCTTCGCCAAGATACGAGCCTGACTGAACTTCGATCATTTCCAGTGGCACGCGCCCGGGGTTTTCCAGCCGGTGCGTGGTGCCCAGCGGAATGAAGGTGGACTGATTTTCTGACAGCAGAAATGTCTCATCGCCCTTGGTGACTTTGGCGGTGCCGCTGACCACAATCCAGTGTTCGGCACGGTGGTGGTGCATTTGCAATGACAGCGTGCCACCGGGTTTGACCACAATGCGCTTGACCTGAAAGCGCTCGCCGGCGTCCACGCCGTCGTAGGAGCCCCAGGGCCTAAACACCTTGCGGTGGATGCTGCCCTCGGCCCGTTTGTCGGCCCGCAGTCGGTCCACAATCTTTTTCACGTCCTGCGTCTTGTCCTTGTGCGACACCAAAATGGCGTCAGCGGTTTCCACCACCACCAGATCGCTCACACCCACGCAAGCCACCAGGCGGCCCTCGGACAACGCCAGGGTGTTCTCACAGTCTTGCAGCATGACATCGCCCTGCGCCACATTGCCGTGATCATCTTTGGGCAAGACTTGCCAGAGCGCGTCCCAGGCGCCTACATCCGACCAGCCCGCGCTTAAAGGCAGCACCACGCCGGGTGGCAGTGGCTGAGCGGTTGATGTGGCTGACTCGGTCGCAATGCGTTCCATCACCGCGTAGTCAATCGAGTCACTGGGGCACTGTGAAAAAGCTTCTTTGGCCACGCGCACAAACTCGCCATCGGTTTGACCTTGGTCCCAAGCCGACTGGCAAGCCGCCAGAATATCGGGTCGACATTGGCCCATGGCCGCCAGCCACACCGATGCACGCAACATGAACAGTCCACTGTTCCACAAATAGTTGCCAGCAGCCAGATAGCTTTGGGCCGTGGCCAAATTGGGCTTTTCAACAAAGCGCGCGATCAACTGGGCACTGCCATTACCCGCGGACGATGCAAAGGGCAGGCCCGCCTGGATGTAGCCATAGCCGGTTTCCGGCGCGTCGGGGGTGATGCCAAAGGTCACCACGACACCGGTCGCGGCCAGCGTTGCCCCTTGGCTAACGACCTGCTGAAACGCTGCCACATCGGTAATGACATGGTCAGCCGGCATCACCAGCAACACCGGGTCTGCACCGCTTTTTATAGCTGCTAGCGCAGCAATGGTCAGGGCTGGTGCCGTATTTCGTCCACAAGGCTCAAGGACGATCGTGCCAGTTTGTCCGAGCAAGCGCAACTGTTCGGCAATGACAAAACGGTACTCTTCGTTACACACCACCATGGGCTCGGTCAAGGTGACGCCGGCAACCCCCTCGACACGCCGAACCGTGGCTTGTAGCAAGGAATCTTGCCCCACCAAGCTCAGCAATTGCTTGGGGTATTTCTCACGCGACAGGGGCCACAGGCGTGTGCCAGAGCCACCGGACAGCACCACAGGTTGGAGTAATACAGATGAAGTCATAACAATCAACAGGTTAAATCAACACAAGTAATTAACACGAATTCAAGCGCGGGCGTCACCCCAACGCAATTGGGCGGTCTCGTCGCCGCGGTACAGGGTTTCGCCGTCGCGGTCCACGCAGTAGGTGGGCGAGACAATCATCTCGCTGAACTGCATGTCCGCAGCGATGCGGGTGTATTCAAACAGGATGCTGCGAATTACTTTGGCGCCTGATCGGATATGGCTGCCATGCCCAATCCAGGTCGGCCCGATGATCTTGGCGCCGGGCTCGATGCGTACGCTGGAGCCAATGTAAACCGGCCCTTCAATGGTGATCTCATCCCACGGCACCGAGGTATTCAGACCGACCCAGATGCCGGGCTTGACCTCGCGCCCGGGCATGTTCATCTGCGCCACTTCGCCGCGCAGCACCCGCTGTAACACCGACCAATAATCGCTGACCCGACCGATGTCGATCCAGTTGAAGAAACGCTTCTGGGCGAAAAACGGCAATTTTTGTTCGACCAGTTGCGGAAACAACTGCGAGCCAATGTCGTACACCTGTTTGGGTGGCACCAGTGCCAAAACTTCTGGCTCAAAAATGTAAATCCCAGTACTGGCAGCGGTGGATTTGGCGTCAGCGGGCTTGGGTTTTTCCTGAAAGGACTGGATTTGACCAGCATCGTCCGCCACCACAATGCCGTAATTGGGTACATCAGCCAAGGGCACGTCCAGCGTCACCACGCTGGCAATAGCACCCTTTGTCTTGTGTTCACCAAGGGCGGCCCCAATGTCCAGGTCAATCAGCGCGTCGCCACACAGCACCAGGGTGGTGTCGTCAAAAAAGCCGCTGAAATCCTGGATGCGGCGCATGCCACCGGCTGAGCCCAAAGGTTTGGGTAACACCTCGCCATGCTCCATGACGCCCTCGTAGGCGTAACCAATCTCCACGCCCCAGCGGTGGCCATCGCCAAAATATTGCTCAATCTTGTGGTGGTTGTGGGCCACGTTCACCATGATCTCGGTGATGCCGTAACGCGCCAGGTGCTCAATCAGGTACTCCATCACCGGTTTGCCCAGAATCGGGATCATCGGTTTGGGTAAGTCTTTGGTCAGCGGCCGAACCCGGGTACCTTGCCCGGCGGCCAATATCATGCCTTTAGCCATGGTGAAACGCTCTCATTCTTGTCATTTACTTAACCCTCGGAATTGTCCGACAGTCAGCGAGTGACTATACCCCCTCGAGTTGCCACTTTGACAGCGTTCGGCAAGCTGTCTCGCAGGCGCTGAATGGGCTGATAAAGACGCAAGCTATAGCTTCGATTAATTAAATGTTGTTGACCGATAGATATTGAAGCATAGACTTCACTGGCGTTCAACCACAACCTTTCAAGGAGCAAAACATGTCCCATGAAGCCCGATGCCCGTTCTCCCATGCTGCAGTCAACCCTACTGTCTCAGGCACAGCGCAGACCAACGCCGATTGGTGGCCGAATCAGCTGCGGCTGCACATCTTGCATCAGCATTCGCCCAAGTCCGACCCGATGGGCGAAGCGTTCAACTACGCTGAGGCGTTCAACAGCCTGGACCTCGATGCGGTTACCCGTGACCTGACCGCCCTGATAACCGATTCACAAGACTGGTGGCCCGCTGACTGGGGCCATTACGGCGGTTTGATGATCCGGATGGCCTGGCACAGCGCTGGCACTTACCGCATCAGCGATGGCCGGGGTGGTGCGGGCACCGGCAACCAACGTTTTGCCCCGCTCAACAGCTGGCCCGACAACGGCAACCTGGACAAGGCGCGCCGCTTGCTGTGGCCGATCAAGCAAAAGTACGGTCACAACATATCCTGGGCTGACCTGATCATCCTGGCCGGAAACGTCGCACTCGAATCAATGGGGTTCAAAACCTTTGGTTTCGCCGGGGGCCGCCAGGACATCTGGGAGCCTGAAGAAGACGTTTACTGGGGTGCAGAGACAACCTGGTTGGGCGACCAGCGGTACACCGGTGACCGTCACCTGGAAAACCCGCTGGCCGCAGTGCAAATGGGCCTGATCTATGTCAATCCGGAGGGCCCGAACGGCAACCCTGACCCCGTGGGCTCGGGCCGTGATGTGCGTGAGACCTTCGCACGGATGGCCATGAACGACGAAGAGACCGTGGCGCTGGTAGCCGGTGGCCACACCTTTGGCAAAGCCCACGGCGCGGGCGACCCCAAGCAGGTCGGCCCCGAGCCCGAAGCCGCGCCGATAGAAGAACAGGGACTGGGCTGGGCGAATCAGTTCGGCACGGGCCGGGGCGTGTACACCACCACCAGCGGCATTGAAGGGGCCTGGAAGCCCCACCCTACCACCTGGGACAACGGCTATTTCGACATGTTATTTGGTTACGAATGGGAGCTGACCAAAAGCCCCGCCGGGGCACACCAGTGGGTCGCCAAAAACGTCAAGCCCGAGCACCTGATCCCGGATGCGCATGACCCGGCCAAGACACACCCACCGATGATGACCACCGCCGATTTGTCGCTGCGGTTTGATCCGGTTTTTGAAAAAATTGCCCGCCGCTTCCACCAAAACCCTGCCGAATTTGCCGATACCTTTGCCCGTGCCTGGTTCAAGCTGACGCACCGCGACATGGGTCCGCGTGCGCGCTACCTGGGCCCGCTGGTGCCGCAAGAGGTCTTGATCTGGCAAGACCCTGTTCCCGCAGTGGATCACGCCTTGGTGGATGCGCAGGATGTGGTGGCCCTCAAGGCCCAAGTGCTGGCCTCGGGTCTGTCGATCAGTCAGTTAGTGACCACCGCCTGGGCTTCGGCAGCAACTTTTCGGGGTAGCGACAAACGCGGCGGTGCCAACGGTGCGCGTATTCGCCTGGCACCGCAGAAGGACTGGGCGGTGAACCAGCCCACCGAGCTGGTCCAGGTGCTGGCGAAGCTGGAAACCATTCAGCAAGGGTTTAATGCGGCTCAGCCGGGTGGCAAACACCTCTCACTGGCCGATTTGATCGTGCTCGGCGGCTGCGCTGCGGTCGAAGCTGCCGCGGCCAAGGCTGGGCAGATCGTGCAAGTGCCGTTCACACCCGGGCGCACGGATGCCTCACAAGAGCAGACGGATGTGGACTCGTTTGCGGTGCTGGAGCCGGTGGCTGATGGTTTTCGCAACTACACGCAAACAGGTCTTGAAGGGGTGGCGGCAGAGCTGCTGATCGACAAGGCGCAGCTGCTGCGCTTGAGCGCGCCTGAAATGACGGTGTTGATCGGCGGTCTGCGCGTTTTGAATACCAATGTCGGCCAGTCCCCACACGGGGTCTTCACCCAGCGGGCAGAGACCTTAAGCAATGACTTCTTCGTCAACCTGCTTGACATGGGCACGAAGTGGCAAAAGTCGGCCACAGTGGCGGGGGTGCTGGAAGGGCGCAACCGCAAAACAGGCTCAGTGCAATGGACCGGCACCGTGGTGGATCTGGTGTTTGGCTCCAACGCCCAATTACGCGCCGTGGCCGAGGTCTATGCCAGCCGCGATGCGCAGCAGAAGTTTGTCACCGACTTTGTGGCGGCCTGGAGCAAGGTGATGAGCCTGGATCGCTTTGACCTGGCCTGAAGTATTCGTGCCCAAATGCATTGTTGACTGCTGCATAAAACCTAGTGCTCTGCGCATGTAGCGTAAGGGCTAGAGCCGCAAAAGCCTTGAACTTCAAGCGTAGCGCTTGCTGCGCAGGTTGTTTTTCATGTCGCGCAGCAGGGGCTGCAGCTTGGCGCCACCAATACGCAAGGCCAGGCAGGTGGCCAAGATGTCGATGATCATCAGATGCATCAGGCGCGACACCATCGGGCTGTAGCGGTCATACCCTTCCGGGTGGTCGGCCGCCAAGTGGATGTGTCCGGCTGCGGCCAGGGGCGAGCCGCTGGCCGTGATCACAATGGTGGTTGCACCATTTTTGCGGGCAATGTCGCAGGAGTCCATCAAATCGCGGGTGCGCCCCGAGTTGGAAATCACCACCACGCAGTCTCCCGGTACCAGCAGGGATGCGCTCATCACCTGCATGTGGCCGTCGCTGTAGGCCACGCCGTTGATGCCCAGCCTGAAGAATTTGTGCTGCGCATCTTGCGCCACCACGCCGGAGTTGCCCACACCGAAAAACTCGATGCGCCGACCGGCTTTGTAGGCCGCCACCAAGGCATCGACCGCCTTGTCAAAGGCGCTGGCTGACGCGTCATTGCGGTATTTCAGAAAAGCCGCCACCGTGTTGTCAATGACTTTGACCATGATGTCGCTGGTCTTGTCGTCCACATCCACACTGCGGTGAATGAAGGGCACGCCCTCGCTGACGCTCCCTGCCAGCTTGAGCTTGAAGTCGCTCAGGCCGTCGTACCCGACGCTGCGGCAAAAGCGCACCACCGTGGGCTTGCTCACATGGGCACGGTCGGCCAGTTCACTGACCGGCATCAATGCAAAACTGCGCGGGTCACTCAACACCAGCCGGCCCACGCGTTGTTCGGCCGGGGCCAAGGAGGGCAAGGAGGCTTTGATTCGGTCAAGCATAGCGACGTACCCTGGGTTGCTGTTTCAACATTCCTCGCTCCAGCAAAAACCGTCGCGCGCAATCATGGCGCTGGTGGCGCTGGGACCCCAGGTGCCTGCAGCGTAGGGGCGTGGCCCCTGGGTGTCCGTCTGCCAGTGCGTCAAGATGGGTTCCACCCAGCGCCAGGCCTCTTCTTGCTCATCGCTGCGCACAAACAGGTTGAGTCGGCCCTCGATCACATCCAGCAGCAAACGCTCGTAAGCGCCCACTCGCTCGGCGCCAAAACGTTTGTCAAAGTCCAGGTCCAGTTGCACAGGCGCCAGGTTGTTGGAGTTCTGCCGTTTGTCTTGTGCTTGGGCCAGCAGGTGCAGTTCCAGCCCGTCTTTGGGCTGCAGGTTGATCACCAGCCGGTTGGCCAGCCCCATCTGCCACAATACGCGCGTCGCGCCCAGCCAACCGTTTGCCAGTACGAATGTAAAACGGCACGCCGGCCCAGCGCCAGTTGGAGATTTCGGTACGCAGCGCCACAAAGGTTTCGGTGCTGCTGTTGGGGTTGACACCCAGCTCTTCACGATAACCGGGCACCGGTGTGCCGGCGATGTTGCCCGCGGTGTATTGCCCACGCACCACATCTTGCGTCAATGACTCGGTGGTCCAGGGCTTGAGTGAGCGCAGCACCTTGAGCTTTTCATCGCGAATGGCGTCGGCGTGGGAGTTGATGGGCGGCTCCATGCCAATGGCGCACAGCAGTTGCAGCGCGTGGTTTTGGACCATGTCGCGCAGCGTGCCGGTGGTCTCAAAAAACGCACCGCGCTTTTCCACACCCAGTTCTTCTGCCATGGTGATCTGGATGTTGGCAATGTGTTCACGCCGCCACAGCGGTTCAAACAGCGCGTTGCCAAAGCGCAGGGCAAACAGGTTTTGCACCGATGGTTTGCCCAGGTAATGGTCAATGCGATAAATCTGGCGTTCGGTAAACACCTGCCCGACCGTGTGATTGATGGCGCGGTTACTGGCCAGGTCATGCCCCAGTGGTTTCTCTAGCACAACGCGGGTGTGCGGGGTGTTCAGCCCGGCGGCGGCCAATTGTTCGGCAATGGTGGCAAACAAACTGGGCGCCGTGGCCAGGTACATCACCACCGTGTCGGCCTGGCGATGCGCCAGTTTGTCGCGCAAGTAGGCGTAGTGCTCGGGCTTGGATAGGTCCATGCTGACAAATTCAAGCAGTGCCGAGAATCGCGCAAACTCCTCGCTGCTGGGGCGTTTGGCCAGGTCGACATGATCGAACCGCGATTGAATCTGTGCACGGTAGCGCTCGTCGCTCAGGTCATCACGGCCTACACCGATGATGCGCGCGCCGGTAGGCAGCGTGCCGTGTTTGAAGGCCTGAAACAAAGCAGGCATCAGCTTGCGCCAACAAAGGTCGCCCGTGCCGCCAAAAAGTACAAGGTCAAAGCTCATGGTGAATAGGGTTGTGTTTTGAAGGGATCAATGAAACATGCTTGTTAATGTAACTTAATTACATAAAACATGTGGGGGTTTGGTAACCACTTGGATTGATCCACGGCAAACATGTCGTTTTCCCCAGCAGTCAAGTCAAATAAATGACGTTAAAGTGAAAAAACGATGAAAACGCCCGGAATCCCCTGGGCAAAAGGAGATGTGATGAAGAAATTGTTTGTTGTGTCGGTTCTGGCCGCGGCCAGTGGGTTTGTTCAAGCCCAAACAGTGAATGTGATTTGTTCGGTGCAAGCCGAGTGGTGCAACATGATTGGCACGGTGTATGCCCGTACCACGGGGACCAAAATCAATATTTCCATGAAGGGTTCCGGCGAAGCGTTAGCCCAGTTGATTGCCGAAAAAGACAACCCCAAGACCGACATCTGGTTTGGGGGCACCGGAGACCCGCACCTTCAGGCGGCTGAATCGGGCCTGTCGTTGGAGTACAAATCATCCGCTTTGCCGCAACTGCAGGCTTGGGCGCAGCAGCAAGCCCAGCAGTCAGGCTACAAGACCGTGGGCATTTACTCAGGCCCCTTGGGTTTTGGCTACAACACCGAGTTGCTGGCCAAGAAGAAGCTGCCTGTTCCCAAAACCTGGAATGACTTGCTGAACCCGGCCCTGAAAGGTGAAATCCAGGTGGCCAACCCCGCCTCCAGCGGCACGGCCTACACCATGGTGGCCACGCTGGTGCAGATGATGGGCGAAGACAAGGCTTTTGAGTACATGAAAAAGCTGCACAAGAACATCAGCCAATACACCCGCAGTGGCACTGGCCCCATCAAGGCAGCAGCGCGTGGTGAAACCACTGTGTCCATCAGCTTTGTGCACGATGCACCGGGCGAAAAACTGAACGGTTTCCCGGTCGAGGCCATCACACCCACAGATGGTACCGGTGCCGAAATTGGCTCCATGAGCATCATCAAGGGCGCCCGAAATCTGGAGGCCGCCAAAAAGTTTTACGAATGGGCCTTGACCCCATCGGCCCAAGAAATGGCGGCCGCTGCCAAGCAGTTTCAGGTGCCTTCCAACAAGGCTGCCAAGGTGGACAAAAACGTGCCTGACTTCAAGAAAATCAAGTTCATCAACTACGACTATGCCAAGTACGGTGCATCGGCCGAGCGCAAGCGTCTGATCGCCAAATGGGAAAAAGAAGTGAATTCCCTGCCGCGTTGATGAGGTGAACACTAACCCCAACCAGGCCGTCCGCCTGTGGATCATCACCGG
>JAIFMR010000075.1 GCA_020048255.1 Rhodoferax sp.
CCAGAAGCTGCGCGGCGGCGCGCCGGTCAAGCCGGTGCCGTGGCAAGCCAAGCCGGCCTCGGGCGCATCCTCAGCAGCGCCTGGAGCACCCACGGCCTCAGCGCCAACCGCGCCTGCGTCGGCCGCCTCCACGCCCGCCAGCGCCGTACGTTAAGGACTGACCATGGCGAAATTTTTCATTGACCGGCCCATCTTTGCGTGGGTCATTGCCCTGTTCATCATGGTGATGGGCGCGGTATCCATCACCCAGTTGCCGATTGCGCAGTACCCCCCGGTGGCACCACCGTCCATCGTCATTTCCGCCACTTACCCCGGTGCCTCGGCGCAAACACTGGAAGACAGTGTGTTGTCCATCGTCGAGCAGGAGATGAACGGCTCACCCGGCCTGATTTATATCGAATCGGTGGCGCAAGCCAATGGCACGGGCTCGATCACCCTGAGCTTTCAGCCTGGCACCAACCCGGACCTGGCGCAGGTGGATGTGCAAAACCGCCTGAGCCGCGCCTCCCCTCGCCTGCCTTCAGCAGTCACGCAGCAAGGGGTGCGCGTGGACAAGGCGCGCAGCAACTTCCTGCTGTTTGCCATTCTCTCAAGTGACGACCCCAAGCTCACCCCCGTGGCCTTGGGCGACTACGCGTCACGCTCCATCGTGCCCGAACTCCAGCGCCTGCCCGGCGTCGGCCAGGTGCAATTGTTTGGCACCGAGCGCGCCATGCGCATCTGGATCGACCCGGCCAAGCTGCAGGGCTATAACCTGTCAGCCAGCGACGTGACCAATGCCATCCGCGCGCAAAACGCCCAGGTCTCGGCTGGTGAAATCGGCAGCCTGCCCAATGTGGTGGGCCAAGGTATTGCGGCCACGGTGGTGGTCAACGGGCAACTCAGCAGCGTGGCCCAGTTTGGCAACGTGGTGTTGCGCGCCAACACCGATGGCTCCAGTGTTCGCCTCAAAGACGTGGCGCGCATCGAGCTCGACGCCCAGACTTACGCCACCTCGGCCCGGCTCAACGGCAAACCGTCCACCGGCGTGGGCTTGCAACTCTCGCCCAGTGGCAATGCCCTGGCGACTGCCAAGGCAGTGCGGGAACGTATGACCGAACTCGAAAAGTTCTTCCCCAAGGGCATGACCTGGGCGATTCCCTACGACAGTTCGCGTTTCATTGAAACCTCGCTGAGCCAGGTGGCCGAAACCTTGGTCGAGGCCATCGTGCTGGTGTTTTTGGTGATGTTCTTGTTCTTGCAGGACTGGCGCTACACCCTGATTCCCACGCTGGTGGTCCCGGTGGCCTTGCTAGGCACTTTTGCCACGCTGCTGGCCCTGGGTTTCTCCATCAACGTGCTGACCATGTTTGCCATGGTGCTGGTGATCGGCATCGTGGTGGACGACGCGATTGTGGTGGTGGAGAACGTCGAACGCATCATGAGTGAAGAGGGCTTGTCACCACTGGATGCCACGCGCAAGGCCATGGGACAAATCTCTGGCGCCATCATTGGTGTGACGGTGGTGCTGATTTCGGTGTTTGTGCCCCTGGCGTTTTTCAGTGGCTCCATTGGCAACATCTACCGCCAGTTCGCCACCGTGATGGGCACCGCCATCGCGTTCTCGGCCTTTCTTGCCTTGTCACTCACACCGGCGCTCTGCGCCAGCCTGCTCAAACCGGTGGAAGCCGGTCACCACCATGCCAAGACGGGGTTTTTTGGCTGGTTCAACCGCGGCTTTTCCAGAACCGCCAAAGCCTACGAAGGCGGCGTAGCCAAACTGCTGCCGCGTGCCGCGCGTTATTTGGTGATTTACCTGGCCATCGTCGCGGGTGCGGCCTGGATGTACCAGCGCTTGCCCACCTCGTTTTTACCTAACGAAGACCAGGGCACGATGCTGGTCAACGTACAGCTGCCCCCCGGTGCCACGCGGGACCGTACCTTGGCAGTGATGCAGCAGGTCGAAGGTTTCATCCTCAAACAGCCCGAAGTGCAAGGTATGGTCAGTGTGCTGGGCTTTAGCTTTTCCGGCCAGGGACAAAACGCTGCGCTGGCCTTTGTCACACTCAAAGACTGGTCTGAACGCCCAGGGCCAGGCAGCTCGGCGCAAGCCCTGGCCGGGCGCGCCTTTGGTGCGCTGTCAGGCATCCGTGATGCGTTCATCTTCCCCTTGAGTCCGCCCCCGATCCCGGAACTGGGTGCATCGTCTGGCTTCAGCTTCCGGCTGCAAGACCGTGCCAGTTTGGGTCATGACGCGCTGCTGGCCGCTCGCAACCAGTTGCTGGGCATGGCCGGCAAAAGCAAGGTGCTGACTCAGGTGCGCCCTGACGGCCTGGAAGACGCACCGCAGCTGCAACTTGACATCGACCGCGACAAGGCGGCGGCTCTGGGAGTCGGCTTTGACGCCATCAACGCCACCATCTCGACCGCGCTGGGTTCCAGTTATGCCAACGACTTCCCCAACGCGGGTCGACTGCAACGCGTGGTGGTGCAGGCCGATGCGCCAGCCCGCATGCAGCCCGATGACTTGCTCAAACTGTTTGTCGCCAACAACAAGGGCCAAATGGTGCCGCTGAGTGCCTTTGCCAGCACCCGCTGGGTGACGGGTGCCATGCAGACGGTGCGCTACAACGGTTATCCGGCCATGCGCATCAGTGGCAGCGCCGCACCCGGTTTCAGCACCGGTGCTGCGCTGGCCGAGATGGAACAGCTCGCCAGCCAGTTGCCACCAGGCTTTGGTTTTGAGTGGACTGGCACATCGCGTGAAGAGAAGCTGGCTGGGTCACAGGCCATGGTGCTGTACGGCTTTGCGATTCTGGCGGTGTTCTTGTGCCTGGCGGCCTTGTATGAAAGCTGGAGCATTCCGCTGTCGGTGATCTTGGTGGTGCCGCTAGGGGTGCTCGGTGTGATTGTGGCCACGCTGCTGCGCAGCTATTCCAACGACGTTTACTTCCAGGTGGGCTTGATCACCATCATCGGTCTGTCCAGGCAAAAGCATTGTCAGCGCCGCGCTGGAAGCCGCGCACATGCGGTTTCGGCCGATTTTGATGACTTCCTTGGCCTTCACACTGGGCGTCTTGCCCTTGGCACTGTCCTCGGGGGCCGGCTCGGCCAGCCAGCGCGCGATTGGCACCGGCGTGATTGGCGGCATCCTGACCGGCACCACGCTGGCCGTGGTGTTTGTGCCGATCTTTTTTGTGGTGGTGCGCAGCTTGTTCCAAGACAGTGAGCGGCAACATCAGGTTCACGCCGAACAAGCCGCCCACATGGGAGTGCACTCACATGAATAAGTTGTCTCTGATCGCCCTGGCCTGTGCCAGCCTGTTGTCGGCCTGCTCGTTGATGCCCACCTACGAGCGCCCACCCGCCCCGATCGCCACCCAATGGCCCGGCATGGCTGTTGACAAAAATGCATCTATTGATAGCAACGTGCGCAATATGGACAAGGGCTGGAAGGATTTTTACACCGATGCCACCTTGCAGGAACTGGTGACCATCGCCCTGGCCAACAACCGCGATTTGCGTGTGGCCATGCTCAACATTGATCTGGCGCGCGCGCAACTCGGTTTGCGACGCGCCGATCAGTTCCCCACCGTCAACGCGGCGGTGACAGGCTCGCGCACCCCCAACAGCAGCGGCGCCATCAACAGCGCCTACGCCGGTGGCCTGACCGTCACCGCGTACGAGCTCGATTTCTTTGGCCGGGTCGCCAGTTTGAAAGAGCAAGCCTTGGCACAATACTTGGCCACACAGGAGGCCAGCCAAACTGCGCAGATCAGCCTGATGGCCGCCGTGGCACAAAGCTGGCTGAGCCTGCTGGCCGACGAAGCCCTGCTGTCGGCGTCACAGCAAACGCTGGCCAGTCGAGCTGAGTCGCTAA
Source organism: Rhodoferax sp. (assembly GCA_020048255.1). Lineage (GTDB taxonomy): Bacteria > Pseudomonadota > Gammaproteobacteria > Burkholderiales > Burkholderiaceae_C > Rhodoferax. Next base: position 3,860 of record JAIFMR010000075.1, read on the forward strand.
GGCTGGTTGATTTGAAACAACGCCATGGCGCGGCATCTGATCTGGACCTGCGCCTGACGCAAACCCTGCTCGAAAGTGCCCGCGCCACAATGGCCCAGCAACAACGCCAGCGCGCCTTGAACGAAAACGCCCTGACCCTGCTGTTGGGCCAGCCGGTTCCCGCATCGGCGCGCGCGCAACTCACAGGCACCCCGCTGGACAGCCTGCGTTTTGCCGATTGGCCAGCAGGTTTGCCCTCCGAGTTGTTGACGCGCCGCCCGGACATCCGCCAAGCCGAGCAATTGCTGATTGCCAGCAACGCCAACATCGGCGCAGCCCGGGCCGCGTTTTTCCCGCGCATCAGCCTGACTGCCGGCGTCGGTTCGGCCAGTTCAGAGCTTTCAGCGCTGTTCCAAAACGGCACCTGGGGCTGGACGCTGGCGCCCCAGTTGCTGCTGCCCATTTTTGACGCAGGCCGCAACCAGGCGAATCTGGAGGCCAGCCAAACCACACGCGCCATGGCCTTGGCGCAATACGAGAAAGCCATTCAAACCGCTTTCAAAGAGGTGGCCGACGCCCTGGCCGGACGCGACACCCTGGCACAGCAACTTCAGGCCAGCCAGGCCTTGCTGCAAGCCGAATCCGAACGCACCCGGCTGACCCAACTGCGCTTTGACAACGGTGCGGCCAGCCAGCTCGATTGGCTCGATGCCCAGCGTTCTCTGGTGGTGGCGCGCCAAGCGCTGGTGCTGACTCGCCTGGCGTTTTTACAAAACCAGATCACGCTCTATAAAACACTGGGCGGTTAAGCCCCTGGCAGGGGTATAGTCTTTCGTTGCCAGTACCCGCTGGCAAACACTGCGAGACCTGCCCGCAAATGCTCAGTTTCCAGCATTTTTTTATCAGCCCACCTGAGAGCAGCTTGCTGTTTGAAGGTTTCTATGACCCGGTGCTGGTGGCTCTGTCGGTCATAATCGCTATTTGTGCGTCTTATGCGGCGTTGCAGGTTTCGCAGCATGTGGCCACCAGCCGGGCCCGCCTGGACCGGCAAAGCTGGATTGCCGTGGGGGGCTTGTGTCTTGGATTTGGCATTTGGGCCATGCATTTTGTTGGCATGCTGGCTTTCAGCCTGCCCTGCGCCACCAACTACGACACCCGGCTGACCCTGTTGTCCACCCTGCCGGGCATCATTGCCAGTATTCTGGCAGTGAAGACCATCAGCCAGCCCACACTCAGCGCGCGCCAAATGGCCAACGCCGGACTGCTCATCGGTGCCGGTGTCGGCACCATGCATTACACCGGCATGGCCGCCATGCGCATCAATGGCCTGATTTTGTATGACGCCCAGTTGTTTGCACTGTCGATCGTGGTCGCCGTGGCCCTGGCGTTTTTGGCACTCTGGGTCAAATCCTGGTTGCAGGCCACACGCGGCAAAAGCACGGTCTGGATCACTTTCACCAGTGCGGGCGTGTTGGGCCTGGCCTTGTCGGGCATGCACTACATCGCCATGCTGTCGGCCTATTTTGTGCGTGACGATGACCGGGTGGTGAATGCCGGTATCGAACCCAACTTTCTGGCTGTGATCGTTTTAACCGTTTCTGCGCTGATCATTCTCACCACGGTGGTGGTCACGTACCTGGAACTCCCCAGTCTGGTATCCCTCCGGCGGTCTTACAAAATAGTGGCTGCCCTGATGCTGGGCTGGATCGCCATCGCATGGGTGGGTGCGGACAACTACTACCGCCGACTCGCTGAGGACTTTTACAGCAAAGAATCCGCTCTGGCGGCGCAACAGATTGATCATGTTGCCAACAATCTGCAGCAAAGCCTGCGCACGCTGCGGGGCATTCCGACGGTGGTGGCCAAAGACTCCATGACGCATCGCGCGCTGCAGCAGTTTGGTCCCGGTGCCAAACCCGCTGCCATGAGTCAGCCACAGCGACAGGCGCTTTGGAGCAAAGACGCCGCGCTGGCCGAGAGCAGCCGCGCACTGGCCACCCTGGCCGCCGATTTGGCAGCAGACGCGATCTGGATCACGAATGCTGCCGGAGACTGCATCGCAGCGAGCAACAGCCAGGACGCTGACAGCTTTGTGGGTGCCAACTTTGCCAGCCGTGACTATTTCCGCATGGCGCGTGAAGGCCAACGCGGACAGCAATATGCGGTGGGCAGTGTCAGCGGCAAGGCTGGGCTGTATTACTCCGACGCGGTGCGCCAAGCTGGGCAATTTGTCGGCGTCGTCACCGTCAAACGCAACATCAGCCACTTGGCCGACTGGATGAACCTGCATCATGCTTTTTTGGTGGATGCCAACGGTGTCGTGATACTTGCCGGCGAAAAAGACTGGGACGCCCACGCTCTGGCGCAGGCTGCCGTCTTCCATATGACGCCACAAAACCAGCTTCTGCAATACAAAAGAGGCAACTTTGAGGTCCTGCCCATCAGCCGTTGGTCGGGTAACTCAGGCCACCAGCAGGCCGTGCTGCTGGGTAGCAACCCGGTGCCGCGACTGCTGTCGACACAAGCGCTCCAGGACCACCACATGACGGTGTACATTGCTCGCCCGCTTGAAACCCTCAGCAGATACCAGGCCGATCGCGCCTGGTTGTTCTTTCTGATGGCGGCTTCGGGCACGCTGCTGATTGTTGCAGCCTCTGCCGTGGTGGTGCATTTGCTCGAGTCCCAAAGGATGGACGCCAAGAATCGCGTGGCTGCCACCGCTTTTGAGACCCACCAAGGCATGCTCATCACCGATGCCCAAGCCAATATTCTTCAGGTCAACAAAGCTTTCACCGAGATCACCGGCTACAGTTCCGCCGAAGCCATTGGCCAAAACCCGCGACTGCTGCATTCGGGCCGGCACGATGGCGCCTTTTATGAGGCCATGTGGGACACCATCGGCCGCACGGGCAGTTGGCAAGGTGAAATCTGGAGCCAACGTAAAAATGGCGAGATTTACCCCGAATCGCTCATCATCACGGCCGTGAAAGACGCAGACGGCACCGTCACCCACTATGTGGGCACCATGAGCGACATCACGCAACGCAAGCAGGCCGAAAGCGAAATCAACCACCTGGCGTTTTACGACCCCCTGACCAGCTTGCCCAACCGGCGCCTGCTGATTGACAGGCTGCAACAGGCCATGGCCGCGAGCGCCCGGTCTGCCAAGTGCTGCGCCCTGCTGTTCATTGACCTGGACAATTTCAAAAACCTCAACGACAACCGCGGGCACCAGATTGGCGACATGTTGCTGCAACAAGTGTCCCACCGGCTGTTGTCCTGCATGCGTGAAGGCGACACCACAGCCCGCCTGGGGGGTGACGAGTTTGTGGTGATGCTGGAAGACATGAGCCCCCAGATGGAAGAGGCGGCAGCGCGCGCCAGAACCGTGGGTGAAAAAATTCTGCTGATCCTGAACCAACCCTACCAGCTGGCGGGTTTCACACACCACAGTACGCCAAGCATCGGCATCACCCTGTTCTCAGGGCACCACGACACGGTTGACGACTTGCTCAAACGAGCGGACATGGCCATGTACGAAGCCAAAGCGGCGGGGCGCAACACACTGCGCTTTTTTGACCCCCGCATGCAAGCCGTGGTGTCAGCACGTGCCGCACTGGAAAACGATTTGCGCGAGGCCATTGATCAGCGCCAGTTCCTGCTGCACTACCAGGCCCAGGTCAACCACAACGGGCACACCACCGGGTCCGAGGTCTTGGTGCGCTGGTCTCATCCTCAGAGAGGAACCGTTTCGCCCGCAGAATTTATTCCTTTGGCCGAAGAATCCGGCTTGATTTTGCCGCTGGGCCGCTGGATCACCGAGACCGCTTGCGCACAGTTGGCGGTCTGGTCCCGGCAGCCCGACATGGCGGACCTGACCGTTTCGGTCAATGTCAGTGCGCGCCAGTTCCGCCAGGCTGATTTTGTTCAGGAGGTCCTCGAGGCTCTTGAAAAGACCGGCGCCAATCCGCATCGGCTCAAACTCGAGCTCACCGAGAGCCTGTTGGTCAATGACGTGGAAGACATCATTGCCAAGATGACCGCCCTCAAGGCGCATGGCGTGGGCTTTTCTCTGGACGACTTTGGCACCGGCTACTCGTCTTTGTCTTACCTGAAGCGATTGCCCCTGGATCAACTCAAAATTGACCAAGGCTTTGTGAGAAACATTCTGACCGATGGCAACGATGCCGCCATCGCCAAAATGGTGGTCGCCCTGGCACAAAGCCTGGGGCTCACGGTGATTGCCGAAGGGGTGGAGCAGCCCGAGCAACGAGAATTTTTGCTGGCATTGGGTTGTTATCACTATCAAGGGTATTTGTTTGGCAAACCCATGGCGCTGGCGGAGTTCGAGAAAACCTGTCCCAGGTCTTTGCCAACCACCCACGCGGTTTAAACCGGTGGGCTGGTGCCTCGATGCATCCGGCTTGATTCTTGCGTCATCACATCATGAATCAGGCGCTTCGAATTGTTGTCATTACCCCCGACCTCGACCCTGCGATGTCAGCGGACACTTACGAGCAGGAGCAGGCAGAGCGCTCACGCAGCCTGCGTATTGGTCTGCTGGAAAACGGTTTCAATCTGGTGGCCAGTTTGCCCGCCGATGTGTTTTTGGCTGAGCGCATTGCGCAGCTGCAACCTGACATGATCATTGTGGACGCTGAAAGTGACGCGCGTGATGCACTTGAACACGTTGTGGTGGCAACGCGCGACGAACGTCGCCCGATAGTCATGTTCACCAATGACCACGACAGCGCCAACGCCCGCGCCGCAGTGGCCGCCGGAGTTTCCGCCTATATCGTGGCTGGTTTGCAACCCGAACGTATCCGCCCGATTTTGGACGTGGCGCTGGCACGTTTTGAGCACGAGCAGTCTTTGCTGGCGGAGCTGGCCGAAGCCAAATCTGAACTCAAAGACCGCAAAGTCATCGACCGCGCCAAGGGCTTGCTGATGCAACGCCAGCAGCTCACCGAAGAAGCCGCCTACGCCAGGCTGCGCAAGACGGCCATGGACAAGAACCTCAAGCTGGTGGATCTGGCGCAACGCATGCTTGATGCTGTGGACTTGCTGGGCTGATTGCCCGCTACGCACCGCAAAAGCACACTGACCGGTGCACAACCGAGTGCATTCAGCCTATTTTGGTGCAGTGCACCATACCACTACGATTCATCATTCATCCTCATTTCTCATATAAAAATCGGCCTCTAGCCCATATCCATCATACGTGAATAGCTACTACAAAAATAGCAAATGTCATGTTAACGATGATTGAATTTGCTGCACCCCAATATTGGCATAGTCATTGCTTACCTGATGAAGAGACCACTGAGGGTCATTTGGCAAAAGCCATCCAACGGCGGGTGGCGTTTGCCACACCGGACAAAGGCGTCCCCACTTGCAGACACGGCATCCCTGATGCGTGTTGCAACGTGAGGACGCCTTTTTTTGTTTGTTTTTTTGCCTCGCCTTTTGAAGGAATGAACCATGACCGACTTTCTCAAACCCAGCCTGAGCCGCCGTGCTGTTTTGCAAACTGCTGCCGTGGGCGCCATGGGCATCAGCCCAGCCCTGCGCTCGGTGGTGTATGCCGCCGGTTCTGACGCACCGGAAAAAACCGAAGTCAAAATTGGCTTCATCCCGCTGACCGACTGCGCCAGCGTGGTGATGGCCGCGGAACTCGGCCTGGACAAAAAATATGGCATCAAGATTGTTCCCACCAAGGAAGCCAGTTGGGCTGGCGTGCGCGACAAGTTGGTCACTGGCGAACTGGACTTTGCCCATGTGTTGTACGGTCTGATTTACGGCGTGCATCTGGGCGTGAGCGGCCCCAAAAAAGACATGGCGGTGCTGATGACGCTCAACAACAATGGTCAGGCCATCACCCTTTCCAAAAAGTTGGCCGACAAAGGTGCAGTCGACGGTGCCAGCCTGGCCAAGCTGATGGCGGCGGAAAAGCGTGAATACACCTTTGCCCAGACCTTCCCCACTGGCACCCATGCCATGTGGCTGTATTACTGGATGGCGGCCAACGGCATCAACCCCATGAAAGATGCCAAGGTCATCACGGTGCCGCCACCCCAAATGGTGGCCAACATGCGCGTGGGCAACATGGACGGCTACAGCGTGGGCGAACCCTGGAACCATCGCGCCATCATCGACGGTATTGGCATCACCGCCGCCACCAGCCAGGACATCTGGAAAGACCACCCCGAAAAAGTGCTGGGTACTACGGCAGATTTCGTCAAAAAATACCCCAACACGGCCCGCGCCGTCACCGCCGCTATTTTGGAAGCCGGCAAGTGGATTGACAGTGGCTTGCAAAACAAGAACAAGATGGCTGAGACGATTGCCGCGAAGAGCTACGTGAACACCAGCGTGGACGCCATCAACCAACGCATTTTGGGGCGTTACCAAAACGGCCTGGGCAAGACCTGGGACGATGCCAACCACATGAAGTTTTTCAACGACGGTGCGGTCAACTTCCCCTACCTGTCGGACGGCATGTGGTTTTTGACGCAGCACAAGCGCTGGGGCTTGCTCAAAGATCACCCAGACTACCTGGCTGTGGCCAAGCAGATCAACCAAATCGACATTTACAAACAAGCCGCCACGGCCACCAAGACACCGGTCCCCAAAGACCTGATGCGCACCAGCAAACTGATGGACGGTGTGGTCTGGGACGGCAAAGACCCCAAAAAATACGCCGACAGCTTCAAAGTCAAGGCCTGACACCCACCCGCCGAGTTCACGCAACGTAGCCGCGTTGCCACTTTTGAGGACAGCCCCACACCGGTCAAACCGGTGTACGGCGGCCCTCGCGGTGAGCCCTGCGCGCTTCTTACTCATTTTGACAAGGAAACACCATGGTCAGTGCCGTTTTTCATTCCCCGCTGGAAGCCTCTGGCTCCGAGTCAGCCGCATCCTCAGTTCCGAAAAATGCAATGAAAACTATAGCTGTTAGCGCATCTATCACAAGGGCTACAGCCCCAAAAGATCCTCAGAAACCGGGATACGACTGGCGCGGTTTGGCGCTGGCCGTCTTACCCCCATTGCTGGGCATGTGCCTGCTGGTGGGTGTCTGGGCTCTGGTATCCATTGGTACGGCCAGCAGCATCCCGTCACCGGCCGAGACGTTCAAACAAGCAGTGGTCATTTTCAGCGACCCGTTCTACCGTAACGGCCCCAACGATCAGGGTGTGGGCTGGAACATTTTGATGAGCCTGGAGCGGGTAGCGGTGGGCTTTGGCCTGGCGGCGGCAGTCGGCATTCCGGCTGGTTTTGCGATTGGCCGCTTTGAGTTTTTGAGCCGCATGTTTAACCCGTTGATCAGTCTGCTGCGCCCGGTGTCGCCGCTGGCCTGGTTGCCGATTGGCCTCTTGGTGTTCAAAGGGGCCAACCCGGCGGCCATCTGGACCATCTTCATTTGCTCGATCTGGCCCATGATCATCAACACCGCTGTGGGTGTGCAGCGGGTGCCGCAAGACTACATGAACGTGGCGCGGGTGCTGAATTTGTCTGAGTGGAAGATTGTCACCAAGATTTTGTTCCCCTCAGTGTTGCCCTACATGTTGACCGGGGTGCGCCTGGCAGTCGGCACCGCCTGGCTGGTGATTGTGGCGGCCGAGATGCTGACCGGTGGTGTGGGCATTGGTTTTTGGGTCTGGGACGAATGGAACAACCTGAACGTCAAAAACATCATCATTGCGATTTTTGTGATTGGCATCGTCGGCTTGATTCTGGAATATGCCCTGATCAAGATTGCCACCGCCTTCACGTTTGAAGAAGTGAAAAACTAACAACCTTGCGGGACAGACCAAGAATTTACACGCAGTGAAATTTTGCTCTGTCCCCAACTGATCAAGAAAGACCCCGCCATGCACGCCAACCAAACCACCAAGTTCATCGACATTGTCAATGTCGAGCAAACCTTCAAAACCAAAAAAGGCCCGTTTTGCGCCCTGCAGGGCATCAACCTGACCGTGGCCAAAGGCGAGTTTGTCGCGCTGATTGGCCACTCGGGTTGTGGCAAATCGACGCTACTGAACCTGATTGCCGGGCTGACCACCCCCACGCAGGGCCACTTGCTGTGTGACAACCGCGAAATCGCCGGCCCCGGCCCGGACCGTGCCGTGGTGTTCCAAAACCACTCGCTACTGCCCTGGCTCACCTGTTTTGAGAATGTCTACCTGGGTGTGGAGCGCGTTTTTGGTGCAGCCAACAAGTCCACCGGCGCACCTTCCGAAAACAAGGCACAACTTACCCAGCGCACCCACGCCGCCTTGGCGCTGGTTGGACTGACACCGGCAGCGCAAAAGCGCCCCGGCGAGATCTCGGGTGGCATGAAACAGCGTGTGGGCATTGCCCGCGCCCTGGCCATGGAGCCCAAAGTGTTGCTAATGGATGAGCCTTTTGGTGCGCTGGACGCGCTGACCCGTGCCAAGCTGCAAGACGAGTTGCTGGAAATCGTTGCCAAAACCCACGCCACGGTGGTGATGGTGACGCACGATGTGGACGAAGCCGTGCTGCTCTCCGACAAGATCGTGATGATGACCAACGGCCCGTCGGCGACGATTGGCGAGGTGCTCTCGGTCAAGCTGGACCGCCCACGCAATCGGGTGCAACTGGCTGAAGACCGCCACTATGTGCAGTACCGCAAGGCCGTGATCGACTTCTTGTACACGCGGCAAAGCCATGTGGAAAAAGCCGCCTGAAGCGGGATGAATGAACCTGATGAGCAAAAAAACTTTCATCCGCACGATTGAATATTGGGTGCCGAGTGCCGACGGCAGCTTGCTGGAATTTGGCGGTGGTTTGTTTGGCGATGCCAAACGCTTTGAAGCAGCCACCCGCCAGCTGTGTTTTGGCATGGGCGAAGGCTTGCCGGGTCAAGCCTGGGAGTGCGGCCATCCGCTGATGCTCAAGAGCCTGGAAGGCCCTGGTTTTCACCGTGCTGCTGCCGCCAAAGTTGCGGGACTGACCTGTGCCATAGCGTTACCGGTGTTTGTCGGCGCCAAACTGAGCACCGTGGTGGTGCTGTTTTGTGGCG
>JAIFMR010000133.1 GCA_020048255.1 Rhodoferax sp.
CTCGATGAGGCTCTACACCCCATACTCCCTTAGCAGGGGAGCACCTTCGGCCACTCGGTCACGTTTCCTGAAAATCAGAGCCGCGATTATGGCATGACTTGGCGGCGTTTTCAGGCCGCTGGCTGATCCAGGCCAAACGCGATGTGCAAAGCTTTGACGGCCAGCTCCATATACTTCTCGTCGATCACCACCGAAGTCTTGATTTCGCTGGTGGAAATCATCTGGATGTTGATGCCTTCTTCACTCAGCACGCGGAACATGGTGCTGGCCACGCCCACATGGCTGCGCATGCCGATGCCGACGATGGAAACCTTGCAGATTTTGGTGTCGCCCACCACTTCTTGCGCACCCAGCTTGGGCACCACGACATTTTTCAACAAGTCCATGGCCTTGTTGTAATCACCATGGTTGACGGTGAAGCTGAAGTCGGTCTTGCCGTCCTTGCTGATGTTCTGGATGATCATGTCGACTTCGATGTTGGCATCGGCAACGGCACCCAGAATCTGGTACGCAATACCGGGCTTGTCAGGCACGCCCAGCACAGCAATTTTGGTCTCATCGCGGGTGAATGCAATGCCCGAAACAATGGCTTGTTCCATGTTCTCGTCTTCCTCAAAAGTAATCAGGGTGCCGGATTTGGCTTCTTCAACAATATCAATATCCCACGGGGTGAAGCTGGACAGCACGCGCAGCTTGACCTTGTACTTGCCGGCAAATTCAACCGACCGAATCTGCAGCACCTTGGAGCCCATGGAGGCCATCTCCAGCATTTCTTCAAAGCTGACCGTGTGCAGGCGACGCGCCTCGGGCACCACGCGCGGGTCGGTGGTGTAGACGCCATCCACGTCGGTGTAGATCAGGCATTCATCGGCCTTCATGGCGGCCGCCACGGCCACCGCTGAAGTATCTGAGCCGCCACGACCCAGCGTGGTGATGTTGCCCAACTCGTCGAGGCCTTGAAAACCGGTGACGATCACCACACGGCCGGCATCCAGGTCGGCGCGCACTTTTTGATCGTCAATGGACTCAATTCGCGCCTTGGTGTAGGCACTGTTGGTCCGAATAGGCACTTGCCAGCCTGCGTAACTAACCGACTCCAGGCCCTGGGCCTGCAGCGCAATCGCCAGCAAGGCGCTGGAGGCCTGCTCACCGGTGGCGGCCAGCATGTCGAGCTCGCGGCTGTAGGCGTCAGTCAATTTGGACGGGGCCAATTCTTTGGCCAAAGCCAGCAATCGGTTGGTTTCGCCGCTCATGGCGGAGGGCACGACCACCATTTGGTGGCCGGCGCGCGCCCATTTGGCGACGCGTTTGGCGACATTGCTGATGCGCTCGGTGGAGCCCATCGACGTGCCGCCGTATTTGTGAACAATCAGAGACATTGTGGGGATTGGGTTGGCATTAAAACCGCGGGATTGTACCAATGCAGGTGCGCGCCTTTTCTGACACAAAAGCCATCGGCCACCTTGATGTGCAGTGCATGACCGCGGGTGCGGCAAGCGTCCAGCTGGTGCATCAACTCGGCCAGCTGGGCCGTGCTGGGCGCGCGCTGGTGCACGCTGCGCAGCCAGTGGCGCAGCACATTGGCCTGCCGGGCCGGGCTCAAGGCTTGCAAGGCTTTGATGTGAGGCGGCACGCCGATCTGCTGCAAATCTTGTTCGGCGACCTCGGTCAACACGGCTTGAGCCTGCGCCGCATGCGCTGCACTGCGGGAAAAGGTGTCACGAAAATGCCCAAAACATTGCTCTAGCGCCGGCAGCAAGCGGGCACGAATGCGGTTGCGCGTCAAGTGCTCGTGCTGATTGGTTGGGTCTTGAACAAAGGTGGCGCCCTGCTCTGCCAGCCAACGCCGAATGTCTGGCGCGCTGACCTGCAGCAAGGGCCGGTGGTAATTCAAACCGGAGCGGGACCAGTGCGGGCGCATGGCGCTGATGCCCGGCAAGCCCGCGCCCCGACTCAAGGCCAGCAACAAGGTTTCAATCTGGTCGTCGGCATGCTGCGCGATCGCTATGCTCTTGATAGTGCTTTGCGCATGCTTTGTATGGGCTAGAGCCTCAAAGGCCTTGTAACGCGCGGTGCGGGCAGCGTCCTCCGGGCTTTGGCCTGACAGGTGGCGCGCATCGACTTTTTGAACCGTCAGCGGGATAGCCAGATCGGCACAGACGCGCCGGCAATGCGCCTCAAAATCGTCGGCGGCCGCCTGCAAGCCGTGATGCACATGCACCGCACTCACCTGCCCTGGCCACTTTTGTGCGCAGGCCAGCAGCAAGGCCGTGGAGTCTGCGCCGCCGCTGTAGGCCACGACCAACGGCAAGGTGGGATTGAACGCCGCCAACGCCTGCGCCATGGACAGTGTCATGGTGCCACGCCCAAGGGCAGCGTTTGCCATGGCGCCCAAGAAGGAGCCATGGCCGCGGATGCGCTATTTGCCAGGTTTGGTGTCCGTAAAGCGTCCATAGCTCTGAAGGCGCTCGTATCGCCGGTCCAGCAGCTCAGAGGTTTTGAGGTCGCTGACCTGACGAAAAGCGTCAGCCAAGGCCCGCTTGAGGAAAGCCGCCATCTGTTTGGGGTCACGGTGCGCGCCGCCAACCGGCTCGTTGACGATCTTGTCCACCACACCGAGTGCTTTGAGGCGATGCGCGGTGATACCCAGCGCATCAGCCGCTTCCTGGGCTTTGTCGGAGGTCTTCCAGAGAATCGAGGCGCAGCCTTCCGGGCTGATCACCGAGTAAATCGAGTACTGCAACATCAGCACCTGGTCGCCCACCGAAATAGCCAATGCGCCACCCGAGCCGCCCTCGCCGATGATGGTGACGATGATTGGCACCTCCAGCTGGGCCATCTCAAAGATGTTGCGGCCAATGGCTTCAGACTGACCGCGTTCCTCGGCATCGATGCCGGGGTAGGCGCCGGGCGTGTCAACAAAAGTAAACACCGGCAGCTTGAACTTTTCAGCAGTTTTCATCAGTCGCAGCGCCTTGCGGTAGCCCTCGGGCTTGCTCATGCCAAAGTTGCGCAGACCGCGCTCTTTGGTGTCACGGCCCTTTTGCTGGCCAATCACCATGCACGGCGTGCCATTGAAGCGTGCCAACCCACCCACTATGCTCAAGTCATCGGCAAAGTGGCGATCACCATGCAACTCGACAAAATGCGTGAACAACTCGCTCACATAGTCCATGGTGTAGGGACGCTCAGCATGGCGGGCAATCTTGGTGATTTGCCACGGGGTCAGGTCGCTGTAGATGTCTTTGGTGAGCTGCTGGCTCTTTTTGGCCAGCTGGTTGATTTCTGCAGAAATGTCCACCGCGGACTCGGTTTGCACATAGCGCAACTCTTCTATCTTGTTTTCCAGCTCGGCAATCGGGTTCTCAAAATCGAGAAAGGTTTTTTTAGCCAAAATGGTCTCCTTATCAGTATTCGACCGGAACCGGGTCCAACGATCGCCAAATATACCAAGTTGCGACCGTGCGATACGGTGCCCAAGCTTGCGACACCTCGCGCGCGTCACTTCGGCTGACCACATCACCCGAAAAATAACACTTGCTGATGCCATTGATCAGACCCACGTCGTCCAGCGGCAAGACATTGGGCCGCATCAAATGAAAAATCAGAAACATCTCGGCGGTCCAACGGCCAATGCCCCGAATCGCCACCAGTTCAGCAATGATGGCCTCGTCGTCCATGCCGGTCCAGGCATCGACATGCACCAGACCGTTGTCAAAGTGCAGTGCCAGGTCAACCAGGTACTCAACCTTGCGGGCGCTCAAACCTGCCGCACGCATGTCGTCAATTTTGAGTCGAAGTAATTGCGCAGGTGTCATCTGGCCCGGCAGTTTGGCAAACCGGTCCCACACGGTTTGCGCCGCCTTGACCGAGATCTGCTGCCCGACCACGCTGCGCGCCAGGGTCACAAAGGCATCACCCCGGCTTTGCAGGCAAGCTTTGCCAAACTGGGGAATGAGCCGCTTCATGACGCGGTCTTTCTTCATCAGGTGCTTGCAAGCATCAGCCCAGTAGTCTGGAGAAACCAGGCAAGATGCTATGGGTTCTGTAGCTGTCATCGCTGATTGATCTTGGGCTGGAGGCACAAATGTGTCATATTCTTCACTGAAGCGCTTCCCAGCTGGTGCCCGCCGCCGAGTCTTTCAGCACAATTCCTTTGGCGAGCAGCTCTTGGCGAATGCGGTCAGCCTCAGCAAAGTTCTTGGCGGCTTTCGCGGTCGCACGTTGGGCAATCAAGGCCGCGATGGCGCTCTCATCCAGACCCGCACCCGCTTGCAAAAATGCCTGAGGGTCACCCTGCAACAAACCCAAACAAGCGCCCAGTGCTTTAAGCAAACTGGCTGCTGCAGACGAATGGGTGCGATTGACTTCCGAGGCCAGATCAAACAGCACGGCTACCGCGTCAGGCGTGCCAAAGTCGTCATCCATGGCCGCCTTGAAGCGCGCGGCAAAGGGGTCTGTCCAATCCACCGCCAGCGTGTCAGGCGTCGCCAGGCTCAACGCCGTGTACAGGCGTTTCAGAGCCGTGTGAGCATCATCGAGATGGACATCGCTGTAATTCAGCGCGGTACGGTAGTGGGTTCGAATCAGGAAGAAACGTACTGTCTCACGATGGTACTTGGCCAGCACATCCCGAATGGTGAAGAAGTTGCCCAAACTTTTGGACATTTTTTCGTTATCCACCCGGACAAAACCGTTGTGCACCCAGAACTTGGCCAAGGGTTTGCCAGAAGCGCCTTCGCTCTGCGCGATTTCGTTTTCGTGATGCGGAAACTGCAGGTCGGCCCCGCCGCCGTGAATATCAAAGGTTTCCCCCAGTGTCTGGCAGCTCATGGCCGAGCACTCAATATGCCAGCCCGGGCGCCCTTTGCCATAGCCATAGCCCAGGGCATCGGCGTCCCACTTGGCGTCTTCGGGCTCGCTGTCCTTGGAAGATTTCCACAGCACAAAGTCCAGCGGGTCTTCTTTGCCGTCCTGCACCGCCACACGCTCACCAGCACGCAGCTCGTCCAGCGATTTGCCCGACAGCTTGCCGTAGCCAGGGAACTTGCGCACCGCGTAATTCACATCGCCACTGGAGGCCTTGTAAGCCAGGCCCTTGGTTTCGAGTTGCCGGATCAAATCCAACATCTGCGGCACAAACTGGGTGGCGCGAGGCTCCAGCGTGGGTGGCTCGATACCCAGCAGGCTGATGTCGGCGTGCATGGCGTTGATCATCTCGTCGGTCAGGGCGCGGATGGTGATACCGCGGTCCACCGCGCGCTTGATGATCTTGTCGTCAATGTCGGTGATATTACGCACGTAGGTGACACGGTAACCGCTGGTTTTGAGCCAACGCTGCACCACATCAAAAGCCATCATCATGCGGGCGTGACCAATGTGGCACAGGTCATAAATCGTCATGCCGCAAACGTACATGCGTACATGGCCAGGCTCTATCGGGGCAAACGGCTGCAGGTCACGCGACAGCGTGTTGTAGATACGCAAACTCATGGGTGTTGGAGGTTCAATGAAACGCGAATTTTTTGAGAAAAACAGAGCGCGGGGAGCGGGTCATCTGTTGCCAGCGAATTGACACGCAAAAGGCCTGACTTGAAGCAAGCAAAAGCACCCCCTCGGCTACAATTCAACGCAGTATAAAGCCCTGTCGCAGTTCGCCGCGTTCGCAGCAGCCAGCTCATTTCCAACCTGTCGTGTTCATGATTCCAACCCCAACTGCCGTTTTCAAAACCCTCCTGTCCACGTTGCTGGTGTGTTTCGGCCTGACCCCGGCCGCATGGGCAGACGAATACGCAGATGTCGGCCAGTTGGTTCGCACCAACAAGTTATCTGACGCCATGACACTGGCAGACAAGCATCTGGCCGTCAAACCGGCAGACCCGCAAATGCGCTTTCTGAAAGGGGTGATTCAGCGCCAGTTGGGTAAGCCCACCGAAGCCATTGCCATCTTTACCAAGCTGACAGAAGACTACCCGGAGTTACCGGAGCCCTACAACAATCTGGCGGTGCTTTACGCAGCCCAGGGCCAGTACGACAAGGCCCGTGCGGCGTTGGAGATGGCGATTCGGACCAACCCCAGCTATTCAACCGCCCATGAAAACCTGGGAGACGTGTATGCCAGGCTGGCCAGCCAAGCCTACAACAAGGCCTTGCAGTTGGACAGCAGCAACGCCGCTGTGCCACCCAAGCTCGACATGATTCGCGAAGTATTCAAGCCCAACTTGAGTAACCCACGCCCCACCGCTGCCACTGCCACCACGACGGTCATCCCTCCTGCTGCCGTGATTGCGCCTGTCGTTTCATCAGCGGTGCCCCCACCTGCAGTCAAGCCAGCCCCGCCGGTCATCGCAGTGTCCAACGCCAAACCCGTGGAAGCCGCTGCCAGTGCGAGCGCCGGCAGTAGCCCTTCCACACCCTTGGTCACGCAGACCGATGCCATGCGAGCCGTGGAGACTGACGTGCTGGCATGGGCTAATGCCTGGTCCAACAAGGATGTTGCGGCTTATTTGAAAGCGTATGGCCCGCAGTTCACACCCCCGGGTGGGTTGTCACGCAGTGCCTGGGAAAAAGACCGGCGCAACAAAATCATGGGTAAAGCCAATATCAGCGTCAAACTCAGCAACATCAAGGTCACGGTCAATGGTGACAAGGCTGTCGTCAACTTTCATCAGGCCTACAAGGCCAACAAGCTGGCGGTATCCAGCCGTAAGGTCCTGGACCTTCAAAAGAGCAACGCCCGTTGGTTGATCACCCGTGAATCCACCGGCAACTGAGCCCTCCGTCCATTCTTGTCCAGCCCTTGACCGTATGCCCTTGAGGATTGTCTTCACTGTTGTTGCTCTGTTGCTGTTCGCCAGTCTGGGAATGAGTCAAGCCATGGCTGGGGCCGCGCACAAAAGCAGCACGCCCAGCAAACCTGTGCCGCCTGCGCAGCAAGGCTTGGCCGAGGCCCGCCTGATTGAAATCTATCGCCACATTGGTTTGGCGCAAAGCCAGGTCGCCCTGGACAAGGCCCAGCAACTGGTCAAGGACTTCCCTACGTTTGCGTTGGCTCAGCTGGTCTATGGTGACTTGCTGTCGTCGCGCACGCGCCCGGTCGCGGCCCTGGGCGATGTGCCGCCTGACCAGCTCAAAGACAGCTTGGCAACGCTGGATGCCTTGCGCTCGGAGTCACGCGTGCGGCTCAAAGCCCTGAAAGAGCGCCCCCCGGCCAACACGGTGCCGGCAGAATTTTTGATGTTGTCCAAGCTCAGCAAACATGCCATTGCGGTAGATGCATCACGCTCCCGACTGTATTTATTTGAAAATCGTGAGCAGGGATTGAAGCTGGTGGCCGACTATTACATTTCCGTGGGCAAGCTGGGGGTTGAAAAAAGAGTGGAAGGTGACCAAAGAACACCCTTGGGCGTGTACTACATCACCAGCCAACTCGACCCCAAAACCCTGAAAGATTTTTACGGATCGGGTGCGCTGCCCATCAACTACCCCAATGTATTGGACGTCCGACGCGGCAAGACAGGCAGCGGCATCTGGTTGCACGGCACGCCACCGGGTCAGTTTTCGCGCCCTCCCCTGGCCAGCGATGGTTGTGTGGTGCTGACCAACCCGGACCTGGAAAGCATCATCAGCCAGGTGGCCATTCGCAGCACACCGGTGGTGATTGCCGAGCAGATCAAGTGGGTCGCCCCTGGCAACTCCAAAGTTCAAATCAGTCAATTTGAGTCGCGGCTACAGGCTTGGCTCAGGGCCAAGTCGAGCGGCAACCTGGGTGAGCTTGGCGCCTTTTATGCGCCAGATTTCAGCAGCAGTGGTAAAAATTTAGGCAACTGGCTACCCGCCTTGCAGCGTGAAGCTGCGCAGACCAAAGGCCATGCACTGGAGATTAAAGACCTGTCTTTGTTGCATTGGCAAGATACCGAAGAGACCATGGTGGTGAGCTTTGGTGAGGTGGCTGCCGGCCAGCGAACCGGCGCCAGCCGGCGCCAATATTGGAGTCGCCGTTCGGGTCAATGGACTATTTTTTACGAAGGTGTTGCATCATGACTTTAAAGCAATTGAGCAAATGGATCCGCCTGGCCGTAGTGTCAGCAGTGGTGTATTCGGTGACATTTTCTGCCATGGCCCAGGCGCAGCCCCAGGTCAAATTTGCCACTTCGGCAGGTGATTTTGTGGTGGAGTTGTACCCCGACAAGGCACCCAAGACCGTCGAGAATTTTTTGCAATATGTGAAGGACAAGCACTACGATGGCACCATTTTTCACCGCGTGATTTCCAACTTCATGATCCAGGGCGGCGGTTTTGATGCCAAATATGCCGAGCGCGCCACCCGGGCACCGGTGCCGCATGAAGGCCGGCAAGCGCTTGAAAAAGGCGGTCTGCGCAACCTGCCTGGCACACTGGCCATGGCCCGTACCAGTGACCCGCAATCGGCCACCGCACAGTTTTTCATCAACGTCAAGGCCAACAGTTTTCTGGACCCGGTGATGATCCCGCCCGGCGACCCAGTGCCACGATTGGAGTACCGCGGCGAGGTGTATGAAAATACGCCGCGCGCCGACTTGCTCAACGCCAAACAACTGTTTGGCTACACCGTGTTTGGCAAAGTCATTTCCGGCATGGAGGTGATCGACAAAATCAAATCCACCCCGACTGGCGCGGGCGGGCCGTTTCCCACTGACGTCCCCAAAACGCCAATTCTTATCAACTCTGCAACCCTGGTGAAATAAATCATGAGCAACCCCCAAGTCGAACTCCATATTGCCAACTACGGCGTCATCACCCTGGAACTTGATCAAGCCAAAGCACCGGCTTCAGTGACCAATTTTCTGAGCTATGTAAACAAGGGCCACTACAACAACACCATTTTTCACCGTGTGATCCCTGGCTTCATGGTGCAAGGCGGCGGCATGGAACCTGGCATGGCGCAAAAGTCGTGCGACGCGCCCATCACCAACGAAGCCAACAACGGCTTGAAAAACGTGACCTACAGCGTGGCCATGGCTCGCACCGGTGACCCGCACTCGGCCACTGCCCAGTTTTTCATCAACATTGCCGACAACGGCTTTTTGAACCACACAGCGCCCAGCGCCCAAGGCTGGGGCTACGCGGTGTTTGGCAAAGTGATCTCTGGCACCGACGTGGTTGACAAGATCAAGGCCGTCAAAACCAGCCGCAAGGGCTACCACGACGACGTGCCGGTGGAAGACGTGGTGATCGAGAAAGCGGT
Source organism: Rhodoferax sp. (assembly GCA_020048255.1). Taxonomy (GTDB): domain Bacteria; phylum Pseudomonadota; class Gammaproteobacteria; order Burkholderiales; family Burkholderiaceae_C; genus Rhodoferax. The sequence continues at coordinate 9,227 of JAIFMR010000133.1, forward strand.
CGCACTGTAAAACGCAGCCGCGCACCATGACCGCCGCCTCACCGATACCCGCGTCGGATGGGGCGCGGTCTGTGGTGCAGGCGCCGACCCATTGGCGCACGATTGACTTTATTTCTGACCTGCATTTGCAGGCAGACCAGCCCGCAACGTATCAGGCCTGGCAGCGCTACATGGCCAGTACGCCCGCCGATGCGGTGTTTATCCTAGGTGATTTGTTTGAGGTCTGGGTCGGTGACGATGTCACCGGTGCCCTGCCCGGCCACCCGCCCAACTTTGAGGCTCAGTGCCAACAGGTTCTGGCAAGTGCCGCCACGCGACTGAGCCTGTTTTTCATCCACGGCAACCGCGACTTCTTGCTCGGTGACAACTTTGCTGCAGCCTGCCAGATGACGCTGCTGGTTGACCCCTGTGTGCTGGTGTTCGATGCCCAGCGCTGGCTGCTGTCCCACGGTGATGCCCTGTGCTTGGCCGATACCGACTACCAACAATTTCGCACCACGGTGCGAAGCAGCGTCTGGCGCACTCACTTCCTGGCCAAACCACTGGCCGAGCGCCAATCCATCGCCCGCGCCCTGCGTCTGCAGAGCGAAACCCGCAAAATTAGCGGCACCCACGATGCCGACGTGGACATTGCAGCTGCACGGCAGTGGCTGGATGCAGCGCAAGCCACCACCCTGATTCACGGCCACAC
>JAIFMR010000225.1 GCA_020048255.1 Rhodoferax sp.
GAGCTGACCGAGGTGGAACAGCCGCATCGCGATGGCCACATCGTGCACACCGAAGTGGTCACCACCTATTTGCTCGATGAGCAAGGCCAGGCCAGCGAGATTCTGGGTGTGTCGCGTGACATTGGGGAGCGCAAACGTTTGCAGGCCGAGCAACAGCAAGCCCACCAGAAGCTCGAGGCCCAGTTCAAGGAGATTTCCGAGTTGCAAGAGCGCTTGCTGATGCAGGTGCTGCGCGACCCGCTCACCGGTTTGCACAATCGGCGCTACATGGACGAAACCCTGCCACGCGAGCTGGCGCGGGCCAAGCGCGAGGGGTATGCGTTGTCACTGATCATGCTGGATCTGGACTACTTCAAGAGGGTCAACGACACCTATGGTCATGCCGTGGGTGACGTGGTGCTGATCTCGCTGGCACAGCTTCTCAAGGCCAATGCCCGCGAGGGGGACATCATTTGCCGCTATGGCGGCGAAGAATTTCTGGTAGCCATGTCGCACATGACGCCAGAGCAGGCGAGGGTCAGGCTCAATGCCTGGCGCCAGGACATTGCCGATACCGTTGTCCAGCATGGTGACTTGCAAATACGCGTCACCCTGTCGGCCGGTGTGGCTGGTTTCCCGGACCACGGTGCCGACATGGATGTGCTGCTGAACCGCGCCGATGCGGCTCTGTATCAGGCCAAAGATGAAGGGCGCAATCGGGTGGTGGTGGCACAGATGCCAAAGCTGCCGTCGTGAATTGTTTGTCGCTGGGGCAAGAGCCGTTGACCGGCTCGGTTAGCATCTGACGTCAAATCGCCCGGACCCCGAGGCGAAACCCTTTCTCAACGGCTGCCTGTGACTGATTTACCCGACAAGACGCAAGAACCCCGCCTGTGGCGCAACGATGGCTGGACCGCTCAAGTCATCAAAAACGAAGACGACGACGGCTGGGCCGTGGCCATGACACCCGACGGCGCGTCGGAGCCCGCCTTGACCGGCCCATGGACCATGGGCCGCGACAAAAAGAACCCCAAGCCGCTGGACGGCAACGCCTTCAGTACCCTGGTCAAAACCGCACGTGAATTTGTGCGCCGCAGTGAACAGCAATTGCACGCGGCGCTGCACCAGAGCATCAACGTGGCGCAGGGCAGCGTGCGCGTCACCGTGTGCCTTGACATCACCCCGGATGATGACAACCCGTCAGCCCTACTGAGCGCCAGAGATGAGGGTGATGAGGTGTTGGCGCAAATGCGTGTGCCACCCAACTTCCAACTCAACCGGGCCACTGCGCTGAAGTGGGTGGAAGGCGGGTTTGGGAGGCCAGTGGGGTAGTGCTCGTGTGCGGAGATTTCCAACTAGATCACTCCTGACCGAAACTGAGTCTTACGCCACAGCAGAGTGAAACTGAATCCTGTTCCCGCCCTGCTCCTTGGCCTTGTACATGGCTGCATCCGCCCATTTCAGGAGGTCATCCTGATTGTTATCGTTGTCAAAGAAAATGACCACGCCAATACTGGCTGTGCAGCTGTGCTCAACAGTTTTGCTGGTGTCGCTACCTGGCTGGTACGCGAGCACATAGGGCTTATCCAGCGTCGTTCTGAGCTTCTCTGCAATCAACCGGGACTGCGCGGTAGCCTCTGCCTTGTTGGCACCTATTTCACTGAGAACAATCACAAATTCGTCGCCACCAAAGCGTGCAACCACGTCAACGCCCCGGACACACCCACTGAGGCGGTGTGCAACCTCCATCAAGAGCAAGTCACCCATGAAATGCCCATGCGCATCGTTAAGGGGCTTGAAATGATCCAAATCCAGGAACATCAACGCACTTTGGCGACCGCTGCGTTTACCCACGCTCATGATCTGACCCAGGCGTTCCGTTAACAAGCGGCGATTAGGCAACCGGGTCAACGAGTCATACAGCGCCAGGTCGAGAATTTGCTTCTCAGCCAATTTTCGTTCAGTGATGTCACGGGCAGCAGCGAAGACACCTTGCAGTTTGCGATCACGGTCGTAGAAAGTCGTGGCGTTATAGGAGACCACGGTTTCCTTGCCGTTGCGATCACGCGCGGTCAACTCGTAGTTGGTTACTTTCTTTTTGGTCAATGCCAACATGATGGCGTCCTCGGCGCGCTCAGGATCGGTAAAGTAGTTCTTGAAGGGCGCACCAATCAGTTCGTCGCGCGTGCAACTGGTGAGCGATTCCATCTGTTTGTTGACGTCCGTGATGATCCCCGCTGGATCCGTGGTCATGAGTGCATCGATATTGGCTTCAAACAGCGAGCGTGTGTAGAACTGGTGATCACGCAGTCGTTGTCCCAGCAATTTTTGTTCGGCTTCAATTTGTTTGCGTGCCGTGTTGTCAGTGCCAATCAGCAAATATCCGATGATCAAATTTTGATCGTCACGCAGCGCCGTGACCGAAACGACGGCTGGAACGCGGGTGCCGTCCTTTCGGATGTAGGTCAATTCGTAGATGTCCTCAATGCCGCGTGAGGCTTTGAACACCAACGCCTCAAAGCCCGGCGCGATCGCGGTTTCAAGTTCAACACTGAGCGCCTTTGCGCGCACAATGAGTTCATGCGGATCTGACAAATCAGCAGGGGTAATTCTGTCCATCACCTCGGACGCCGTGTAGCCCAGCATACGTTCGGCCCCGACGTTGAAGATCTGGATGACACCTTTGGCGTCGGTAGCAATGCTGGAGAAGTTGGCACTATTGAAGATCGCGGCCTGCAACGCACCGGCCTTGATGAGTGCATCCTCCGCATTCTTGCGGGCTGTGTTGTCTGTGCCAATCAAAAGGTAACCGATGATGGCGTCTTGCTTGTCTCGCAGTGCCGTGACGGAGACCACCGCTGGAAAGTGACTTCCGTCCTTGCGGATGTAGGTCAACTCATAGATATCCTCAATGCCGCGCGATGCCTTAAATACCAAAGCCTCAAAGCCGGGGGCGATCGGTGTGTTGAGTTCGTCCGTGAGGGCTTTCGCTCGTGCGATCACTTCCTGTGGATCAGATATGTCCGCCGGTGTAATTTTGTTGACGACATCGGCAGCGGCATATCCCAACATGCGTTCTGCGCCAACATTAAAGATTTGGATAACACCTTTGGCGTCAGTGGCAATACTGGAAAAGTTGGCGCTACTCAGAATGGCATTCTGCAAGGCCCCAGCGATCAACAAAGCCTCTTGTCGTTGGACTTCGTTGCTGTCGCCCTCAGAATCTTTGCCTGATTCGTCGAGCTTGTTGGTTGCGGAAAGTGTTTGCATGTAGACCAATGCTTGGAATCAAGGAGCCTCACGCGACACATTCCATGTCGACTTCTTGATGGGTAAAAAACCCTTATACGCTGATCAACGGAAATTGATAGCCCTTTTCGGCTATCTTGGGGAAGTGTGTCTCACTTCCTTTTGTGACTTGGGTCTCGTCAATGGGTTGAACCAGACCATCCATCATGAAAAAAACAACCCGCCTCATGAGGCGAAGTTGCCAACTCTACCCGCTATCTGCCCGTTACCACACGGCGCGTTCTTTGCAAGCAAAATCAGCCTATAGCCCTTGTTCATAAAGGGCAAACAGCTTCGCTAAGCATAGCAAAATCAGGCTGACAGCGGTTTGAGCAACTCCGCCAGATCGCTCTCGGAAAACAGCGGCTGCTTGCGCCCAACCGAGCCGCTGTACATGCTTTCGGCCAGCGCGGCTTTGCGCTCTTGCAGCGCCAGAATGCGCTCCTCAATGGTGCCCTGCGCCACCAGCTTCACCACCCATACACTTTGCGTCTGGCCGATGCGGTGGGCTCGGTCGGTGGCCTGTGCCTCTACCGCCGGGTTCCACCAGGGGTCGAAATGGATCACGGTGTCGGCTTGCGGCAGGTTCAGGCCCACGCCACCGGCTTTGAGGCTGATCAAAAACAAGGGCACCTCTCCGCTGGTAAAGCGGTTGATGAGTTCATCGCGCTTTTGACTTTGGCCGGTGAGCTTGACCCAGTTGATCTTGTGTTTGACCAGCTCGGCCTCGATCAGCGTGAGCATGCTGGTGAATTGCGAAAACAGCAAGATGCGCCGGCCCTCGGCCAACATCTCCGGGATCAGCGCCATCAGCTGTTCGAGCTTGGCCGAATTTTTGACCTTTTTGGCGGCGTCAAGCTTGAGCAAATGCGGGTCACAGCAAACCTGGCGTAGCTTGAGCAAGGCGTCCAGAATGGTGATTTGGGACTTGGCCAAACCCCTGGTATCGAGTGCCTCGCGCACGGTTTTCTCCATCCCTAAGCGAATGGTTTCGTACAGGTCCGCCTGTTTGCCCGACAACTCAACGCGCATGACGGTTTCCACTTTGGGCGGCAGTTCATGGGCCACCAGCGCCTTGGTACGGCGCAGCATGAATGGCGTGACGCGGGCACGCAGTTGGTGCAGGGCTTCTGCGTCGCCCTGCTTCTCGATGGGCTGGCGAAACAGTTCGGTAAAGCGCTTTTGGCTGCCCAAAAAACCGGGCATCAAAAAGTGGAACAGACTCCAGATTTCACCCAGATTGTTTTCCATGGGGGTGCCAGACAGGCACAAGCGGTGGCGGCTTTTCAGCTCTCTGGCCACCTGGGCGGCGTTGGTGTTGGCATTTTTGATGTTTTGCGCTTCGTCCAGCACCACCAGATGCCAGTTGGCTTCCAGCCAGCGCTCGCGGTCGCGGTGCAACAGCGAATACGGCGCAATCACAATGTCGTGCGCAGCCATGCTGTCCGCGACCTCATGGCGGTCTTTGCCGTGGAGCACCAGGCACCGCAACTTGGGGCAAAAGCGCTCGGCTTCTCGCCGCCAGTTGCCCATCAGACTGACGGGCGCAATGATGAGTGCCGGTTGGGTCAGGCGGCCAGCGTCTTTTTCGATCTGGATATGCGCCAGGGTTTGCAGGGTTTTGCCCAGGCCCATGTCGTCGGCCAGAATGCCGGCCAGGCCGTATTCGCGTAAAAACTGCAGCCAGTTCACGCCCTGTTGCTGGTAGGGGCGCAGGCTGGCCTTGACGCTGGCTGGCAGGGGCACCTCCGGCAGTTCGGTGCGGCCACTGAGTTTTTGCACCATCTCGCGCAGGTGCTTGGCGCCTTCCCAGGCCACGCCCTGGCCCAGCGCGGCGGTGGTGCGCAGAGCATCCAGCCGTGAGAGCTTCAGGCTGTTTTGCGTGAAATCATGGCTGCGGTCGCCCACCAATTCCAGCAGGGCACCGACCCAGGGCTTGAGCCCGTCGGTGGGCAGGCGAATAAAGCCACCTTCGGGCGCCTGCAAAAAGAGAAAAGGCGGCAAGTCGGGCAGGCCGGTGACGGCGTCGCGTGGGTGGCTGGCCGCGGCTCGAATCAACTGCGGCAGCCAGGGCAGCACATTGTGGCGAACCCCGTTGATTTCCATGCCCAAAGACAGGTCAAACCAGGGTGAGGTGGTTTCATCGTCGCCTTGCGCATCAAGTTGGACGTTAAGCGTGTCGGCACGGCTGATCCAGCCCGCCAGCCCGTCGCCCAGGGTCACTTCAAAACCGGCTTCGCGCAGCGCGGCGTAGTCGTTGTCGGCCCACTGCAGCCAGAGCTGTTGTGAACGTTCCCCGGGCAGGTTGAAAGTGTCTCGCCCGTTGCTTCCCAGCCCGAAGTCCCGCAGCCGGATGATGGCTTCGAGTTCGGCCTGCGGGTCACGCTGCAACAGCAGCCGCTCGGGCGGGCGGTCGATCAGCACCGTGGCGCCATGACCGCCCCACCACCCCCGGTGACCACCGTAGTCAAAGCGCAAGGTGATCTGCACCAGGCCATTCTCCGGGATCAGTGGCGCATCCACCAGCGTCAGGTGCAGGCACGGCGTGGGGGTCAAGCCGGACAGGGTCTTGATGGACTCCAGCACCGGCGGCAGCGGCACCGTGCCCAGCTGCTTGATCAGCTCCGGGTGGTGTTTTTTCAGCGCCTCGGCGCGCATGGGTGGGGCTTTGAGCAGCGCACTCACCTGCCCCAGGCTCATGCCCTTGACGTCAGCCAGGCCGCACAGGCCTTTGACTGGATTGAGGTACAGCGGCGGGTTGTTCAAGCACAGTTTGCTCTGCGGGTCGTCCAGTTTGGCGCGCAAGGTCCAGGTGTCGTTGCTGCCATGTGCCGTGGCCACCTCTTGCCAAGCCCAATCGACTTGCTGGGGCGGGGCCCATTGGGCTGGCTTGATGGGCTGGCCGCCGTCGCCAACGAACAGGCGACCGGTGCTGGCGGCGGCTTCCAGCGCCTGCACGCCGTATTTGCCTTCGATGGTCACTTTGGACTTGGTGCTGTAGCCGTAGTAATAGGCGCTGCTGGGGCTGGGCAGCGCGCGCATGAGTTGCAGCACGTCGTGGTCGGCCTCGCCGGCCAGGTCAAACACCGGTTGCCCTTTTTCGGGATGGAACTTCAGGGCTTTGGCCTTGGCCCAGCCACCCACGGCTTTGGGGTAGGACAGCACCACTTCCAGGCTCAGCTGCGGGCTGGGGCCTTGCGGGTTGGTGATGGACAGCAGGTACAAAAACTGTTCGTTGCGCTGGGCCTGCGGGCTGCGCAGGGCGGCCGGCTTGTCGCGTGCGGCGTTGCTGTTTTCCAGGTCTTTGAGCCAGCGCAACACCTGTGCTTCGGCCTCAAGGCGGGCCATTTCCTGCGCGCGGGCTTCCAGCGCCTGGCGCTGTGCCTGCATTTGCTCGGGGGTCGCGGGTTTTTCGACATGTGTGCTCTGGCCGGCTTGCCCCAGAATCTGATGGCCCTTGTAGGCGGCCTTGATCATCAGGGCGATGCCGTGTTTGCATTGGTAGCCCACCGGGCAGGTGCAATCGCTGTCCCATTCCAGCACTTGCCCCTGATTGTTGCGCTTGACTTCGATGGACACGTCGTAGGGGTCGCGCTGCGAGCCCTGCACCTCGCCCATCAGCAACCAGTAGCCCTTGAGTGGGTCGATGGTGATGTCAAACACACGCTGGTTACGGTACAGCTCCAGCGCGCGCGCGTAAGTGGCGCTGTCGCAACTCTGCACCAGTGAAGCCAGGTCGAGCCAGAGTCCGGGTGGCGCGGAGTGAACAGGCATAAATTAGCTTCTAACGCTTATGAATAATGCGCAGATAGCTATCTACTCAATAGCAAATCAGGCGGTGGTGTGGGCCATGGCGTGGCCCGCTTGCAGGTCGGCGTGGTAGCTTGACCGCACCATGGCGCCCACCGCAGCGTGGCTGAAACCCATTTCGTAGGCTTTGGCTTCAAACATCTTGAACGCGTCCGGATGCACATAACGCTTGACGGTCAGGTGGCTGGTACTGGGCGCCAGGTACTGGCCAAGGGTCAGCATGTTGATGCCGTGGGCACGCATATCGCGCATCACGTCCAGAATCTCGTCGTCGGTCTCACCCAAGCCCACCATCAGGCCGCTTTTGGTGGGCACGTTGGGGAACAGCGCCTTGAATTTTTTCAGCAAGTTCAGGCTGAATTGGTAGTCTGAGCCGGGCCGGGCTTCTTTGTAAAGGCGTGGAATGGTTTCCAGGTTGTGGTTCATCACGTCGGGCGGCGCGGCTTTCAAAATCTCAAGGGCCCGGTCGTCGCGGCCGCGGAAGTCGGGCACCAGCACTTCAATTTGCGTTTGTGGCGACTTGGCTCGAATCTGCTCAATGCAGGCCACAAAATGGCCGGCACCACCATCGCGCAGGTCATCGCGGTCCACGCTGGTCACCACCACGTATTTCAGCTTAAGCTGGGCAATGGTGTTGGCCAAGTTGACGGGCTCGTTGGCGTCCAGCGGGTCGGGGCGGCCATGGCCCACGTCGCAAAACGGACAGCGCCGGGTGCACTTGTCGCCCATGATCATGAAAGTGGCCGTGCCTTTGCCAAAACATTCGCCGATGTTCGGGCAACTGGCTTCTTCACACACGGTGACGAGTTTGTTGCTGCGCAGCACGTCCTTGATTTCATAAAACCGTGTGGTCGGGCTGCCGGCTTTGACGCGAATCCACTCGGGCTTGCGCAAAATTTCACCGGGCTGCACCTTGACCGGTATGCGCGACAGCTTGGCTGCGGCCTTTTGTTTGGCCGTGGGGTCGTAGTTTTCAGCGCTTTGGGCAACGCGCACGGTGTTGTTGTCAGTCGGTGTGTTCATGAGGTAGTGGGCATCGCGCCGTCAAGGGGCCAAATAAGTAGTTAATTTCTGGCTCAGCACGTCAGCCACCTCTTGCCACGAGACAAAAACGCCCATTGTAGAAAGATCAACGGTTTGCAGCCCCTGGTAGCCACAGGGGTTGATACGCAAGTAGGGTTCCAGGTCCATGGCGACGTTGAGCGCGACGCCGTGGTAAGTGCAATTGCGGCTGACCTTGATGCCCAAGGCGCCAATTTTTCCCAGGCCGGTGAAGTCGGGGCCGGTGAAATTGGGGTCGGATCCGGCCGCGAAGCGGAACGGCTCTGACCCCAATTTCACCGGCCTCTGCGGCAGCAGCGCGTGCCCAGAGGGGTCGTCCAGCCGCACATAAATACCCGGCGCCCCGGCCACACGATGACCGGTCACGCCAAAGTGCATCAGTGTGCGGATCACCGCTTCTTCAATGCGGTAGACATATTCCTTGACGAAATAGCCCGCGCGCTTCAAGTCGATCAGCGGGTACGCCACCACCTGCCCAGGCCCATGGTAAGTCACCTGCCCGCCCCGGTTGGTTTGCACCACGGGAATCTGGCCAGGGTTATAGATGTGCTCCGGCTTGCCTGCTAAGCCTTGTGTATAAACCGGGTTGTGCTCGCAAATCCATAGCTCGTCTAGGGTGCTTTCGATGCGTTCGGTGGTAAGCGCCTGCATGGCTGCGTAGATGGGCTCGTAGTCCACCCGACCCAGAAACCGAACATCCATCGCTACAGCACCACCTTGACCATCGGGTGGCCTGAAAGAGTGCGGTACAGATCGTCGAGTTGCGTGCGGCTGGTGGCGGTGATGTTCAGGGTGACCCCCAGGTATTTGCCGCCCTTGCTTTCGCGCAATTCGATGGTACTGGCATCAAAGTCGGGGTCAAACTGCACTGCAATGGCTGTCAAGGCGTGAACAAGTCCATCCACCTTGAGTCCCATCACCTTGATGGGGAAAGAAGACGGGTAGCTGATGAGCGAATCGGTATCGGGGGTGCTTTTGTCGTTGGACATGGGCTCTCAATGTTGTTGTGCCGGAGACTCAGTGCACTGCAGAATTATGGCAGCCAGGCCGGGGGGGCTTCCCTTCGCCGAAGTTCCCTTATATAATGCAGGGCTTACTGATAGATGGCCGCGTGTAACCTGCGTGTAATTTGAGATGCCGACAATCGCGCCACTGGATAACTTCGACGAAGATGAGGCTGAGGCGCTGATTTTCAAGCGGCTTACGAGGCAAGAGGCGCAAGCCCTGCGTGAGAGTCAGCCGCCGATTTCGCCCTGGCGAATCATCAGGCTTCAGGTGCTGGTGGGTATAGCTGTGACGGTGCTGACTTGGGTTTTTACCTTGAAAGCATCAGTGGCATGGTCAGCGGCTTATGGTGCGTTAGCGGTGGTCATACCGGCGGTGTTGTTTGCACGGGGGTTGATGAGTCAGTTCTCGTCCATCAATGCGATGACGGCGGGGTTTGGTTTTTTTATTTGGGAAGCAGTCAAGATTGCTGTCAGTGTCGCGATGCTTGCTGCAGCGCAAAAGTTGGTTGCTGATTTGAACTGGTTGGTGATGCTAATCAGTCTGGTTGTGACCATGAAGGTTTATTGGGTGGCGCTGCTGATGCGTCCAAAACTAAAACAGATGAATAAGAGTTAACAATGTCCACAGAAGCGATGACCGAACATGCCGGCCCCTCAGCCAGTGACTATATTGTTCACCACCTGA
>JAIFMR010000092.1 GCA_020048255.1 Rhodoferax sp.
TCATCAAGGCCAGCACCACGCCAATCAGTGTCAGGGGCAAGGAGGTCATCAAAGCCAAAGGTTGCAGGAAACTCTTGAACTGGCTCGCCAGAATCATGTAAATGAATATCACGGCCAGCACCAAGGCGGACAGTGCATAACCAAACGCCTCGCCCATGTCTTTGGTCGAACCGCTGAACTTGTAGCCATAGCCTGGTGGCATGGTGATGCTGTCCATGGCCACCTTGATGTCCGCCGAGATCTCTCCGGCTGCGCGACCCGAGACGTTGCCGGACAGAGCGACTTCACGCGTCAGATCACGGCGATTGATCTGATTGGAACCTGAAGACTCCACCACCTGGGCCACCTGACCCAGGTGAACCACACGCGTCGTGCCATTGGCGTTGACACCTGTGGCAAACGGGAGCTGGGTCAAGTCATCCACCTGGTTGCGCGACTGCGGTGACAGTCGCACATTGACGTCATAGGTCTGGTCGTCGGGCGCGCGCCAGTTGCCCACCGTTTGGCCGGCCACCAGCGTGCGCAGTGCAGTGCCAATTTGTGCAACGCTCAGGCCAAGGTCAGAGGCTGCATCGCGACGCACCTGCACATCCAGCGTTGGTTTGTTGGGTTTGAGTGTGGAATCCACATCAACCAAGCCGGGAATGGGGCGGATCTTCTCCAGCGCCAATGCGGTCAGGCGCGACAGTTCACCCATGTCAGCACCTTGAATCGAGAAGGAAATTTGCTTTTGGCCCCCCACCGGGTCCAGCAAACCGACATGCGTCACGGTGATGCCGGGGACCTGCCGCAGTCGCTGACGCAGCACCACCGACATGTCGTCCACACTGCGCTGGCGCAGCTTGCGGTCCACCAGACGGATGTAAACACTGGCATATATTTTCCCCTGGGCATTGCCGGTGTTGATGGTGGTCAGGGTGTAGCGCACTTCGGGAAACGACCGAATCACGGCTTCCACCTGGCGGGCACGTTCTTCGGTCACCTCCAGGGCCGAGCCCACTGGTGTGTTGAAAGTGAGGTTGGTCTCCGAGAAATCTGATTTGGGAACAAACTCGGTTCCCAGCAGGGGCACCATGGCCAGGCTGGTCACAAAAATCACACCGGCCAAAGCGACGGTGCTGAGTTTGTGGGCCAGGGCCCATTTCAAAATACTTTGGTACACCCCCACCAGCGTGTCGGTGCCGCGGTCGAACAACCCGGTGATACGGCCGATGGTCTTGTCGTACAGGGAAACCGGCGCATGGTGCTTGCCATGCGCCTCGATGCTGGGGTCGTGCCAAATGCTGGACAGCATGGGGTCGAGTGTGAAGCTGACAAACATCGAGATCAGCACGGCGGCCACAATCGTCAAGCCAAATTCATGGAAAAACTTGCCAATGATGCCGCCCATGAATCCAATAGGCAAAAACACGGCCACGATTGACAGCGTGGTGGCAAACACGGCCAGACCAATTTCACGGGTGCCATCCATCGATGCATCAAAGGCGCCTTTGCCCATTTGCACGTGGCGCACGATGTTTTCGCGCACCACAATGGCATCATCAATCAACAGGCCGACGCACAGGCTCAGCGCCATCATGGTGATCATGTTGATGGTAAAACCCATCACGTTCATGAAGAAAAAAGTGCCCACCAGGGCAATGGGCAAGGTCAGACCAGTGATGATGGTGGAGCGCCAGGAGTTCAAAAATAAAAAAACAATCAACACCGTCAGCATGGCGCCTTCAAACAGGGTTTGGCGCACATTGGCCACTGAAACGCGGATTTGCCGTGACCCATCGGTGATTTGCGCCAGCTTGACACCCGGCGGCAAGCTCAGCTGCAGTTCTGCCAGCGTTTTGTTCATTGGACATTGAGCAGCAAGGTGCGCTGGCCGTTGTAGAGCGCCAGGCTCTCCAATTCCTGCGCCCCATCGGAGATGGTGGCCAGTTGTTCCACACGCACGGGCGCACCATTTTTGCGTGCCACGATGATGCGACCAAAGTCTTCCGGCCGCTGCACCCGTGCGGCAATCTGGATCACCCTGTCTTGCTCTAGGGAGCGGATGGTGCCTGCCGGAAAGTCCTGGTTGTCTGCGCGCACCGCATTGGCCACCTGATCCGGGGTGATGCCAAAGGCTTCGAGGGCCTGCGGGTTCAGATAAATATTGATTTCACGTTTGCTGCCGCCCACCAGGGTGACCGAGCCGACGCCGCGGACGTTTTCCAGGCGTTTTTTGAGGGTTTGTTCGGCCCAATTGGTGAGCTCCACGGTGTTCATTGCCGGCCCGGCGCCTGGGCTGACGGCATCATTGGGCAAGACTGCGACGGACCAGATCGCACGGCTGGATGGGTCAAAGCGCAAGACCCGCGGCTCTTTGACCTCTGTGCGCAGGGTCGGGCGAATCGATGCGACCTTTTCGCGCACGTCGTCGGCGGCCTTGCGGCCATCCATGTGCAGGCCAAATTCAATGATGACGACCGACTGGCCTTCGTAAGAGCGCGAGGTCAAGGCGTTGATGCCCGCGATGGCGTTGACACCTTCTTCAATTTTCTTGGTGACCTCGCTCTCGATGATTTCAGGTGAAGCGCCCGGGTAATCCGTGCTGATGACCACCACCGGGAAGTCGACATTGGGGAATTGGTCGACTTGCAGGCGTTGCATTGAAAACAGGCCCAGTACCACCAGTGCCAGCATCATCATGGTGGCAAAGACCGGGTTGTTCAGGCTGACGCGGGTGAACCACATTCAAAGCTTCCCCTGGGCTGGGTTCAGCAACTTGACCTGCGTGCCTGGCCGCAGCACGCCCACCGACTGAGCCAGTGCCGTGGCCCCTTCAAGCACACCGCTGACAGCCACCATGGGTTTTCCATCCAACTCACCGCGCGCACCCAAGGTCACGTTCAGGTGCTGCACCTGGTTGGCTTGCAGCACTTGCACATAAGGTTGCGGTTTGTCGGTCCGCACCGCGTTCAAGCTCACCGCCAGCGTGTTCAAGTGACCCGTGGTCAAGGTGCCTTCGGCAAACAAGCCTTGGCGCAAAGGGCTGCCTGAGGCCAATGCCAGGTACACCAGCACCGCGCGGCTGTCGGACGTGGCGCTGGGGTTGATGCGCACCACGCTGGCTGCCAGTGGCTGGGGCAGGCCGGCAACGCGCAGCTGTGCTTTTTGGCCGACCTTGACCTGCATGGCGTCTGCAGTGCTCATGGCCGCTTCGAGCTCCAGCCGGCTCAGGTCGACAATTTCAAGAATCCGGCCGTCCAGCGCCACGCGTTCGCCTGACTGGGCCAAGCGCTGGGCCACTTGTCCTGAAATGGGTGCATGCAGCACGGTGTCACTCAAGCTCTTGGCCACCACATCGGTGGCGGATTGCGCCGCGGCGTAATTGGCTTGGGCCGCCGCCAGATTGGCCTGTGATGCGGCCAATGCGGTGCTGGAGATAAAGCCCTGTGCGACCAGAGCCACGTTGTTGTCATGGGTGCGCTGCGCGATGTCAACCTGGGCCTTGGCGGCTTGGGCTTGTTGGTTGGTCTGGCGCAGGCGCGCTTGCGACTCCGTCGGGTCAATGCGACCCAGCACCTGCCCGGCTTGGACCGAGTCACCCTCGCGCACGGTCATATTTTGCAGTTCACCGGGGACGCGCGCCTTGACCATGGCGCTGTTGACGGCCTTGACGGGTCCTGAAATGGCCACAGTGAGGGCCAGATCAACCACCTTGACCGGCAACAAGTCAGCTTCAGTCAGCTCAAGGGCCACCTCGGACTTTTGCGCGGTCTGTTGGGCTGCCAGTGCCAACTGCTTGTCCTTGCGCGCTGACAGCGTGCGCAGCACACCCGCAGCCAGCAGCGCCAGGATCAAGAGGGCAATGGTCCATTTGAGCCAGGGTTTCATGGGGTGGGGTGCTTGCATGCTAGAGCTCGGTGATGTCGACTACCACTGGGGCGTGGTCACTGGGGCGCTCGTTCTTGCGCGGTGTTTTGTCGATCCAGCAGGCGCTCACACGGGGCTTGAGTGCATGGCTGACCAAAATATGGTCAATGCGCAGACCCCGGTTGCGCTTGAAGCCAAAGTCCCGGTAGTCCCACCAAGAGTAGCTCTTGGGCGGTTGCTCAAACAGGCGGTGCGCGTCGTGCAAGCCCAGGGCAATGAGCGCCTGGAGGTGGTAGCGCTCCTCGTCGGTGCAATGGATCTGGTCTTTCAGCACCAGCTGTGGATAGGTTTGCAATTCGGTTCGAATCCAACTGCGCAGGCCCTCTAACCAGGCCATCTTGTAGTCAAACTTGTCGCTGCCAGGCTCTTGACCGTTCGGGAAATAGGCCCCAATGACACGAACACTCGACATGTCTGGCTTGGCAGGCGAGGGGGCCACCGCAAAGCTGGCACTGATCACACGCGCCATGTCGTCGTCAAAGCCGGGGATGTTTTTAACGACATCCTGTGCGGGCGTTCGCGACAGCAAGGCCACACCGTTATAAGTTTTTTGACCAAAACACTGCGCGTGATAGCCCGCCTGGGCTAAGGCCGCCATTGGAAACTTGTCGTCGGTCATCTTCAACTCTTGCAGCGCCAGCACATCGACCGGGTTGGCTTGCAGCCAGTCCAAAACCTGCGGCAGACGCACGGTGAGCGAGTTGACATTCCAGGTGGCAAGCTTCATGGTGAGGTTTTCCTAGACATCGCTGCAGGAACGCATACAAGCAAGCCGTGTTGACGAAAGCCGGCTTCAGACATGGCTAGTTTCCTGGTGAGTGGGTGTAAGTGACAAAACTAAAATGCAGTCCCTGACTGCTGGTGTGAGACTCGCGGGCTGTTTCAACCCAGCCTGCGTCAAAGATGGGGGCAAAGGCATCGCCTTCAAACGGTGCATCGATTTCCGTCACTACCGCCTCACTGGCCAGCGCCAGGGCTTGGGCGTAAATTTCCGCGCCGCCAATGACCCACGCTGTGCTGTCTTTGGGGCAGACCGCACAAGCCTGCTCCAGCGAATGGACGACTTGTGCCCCTTCAGCCTTCCAGTCGGTCTGACGTGTCACCACCACATTGAGCCTCCCGGGCAGCGGCCGAAACTTGATCGGAAGCGATTCCCAGGTCTTGCGCCCCATGATGACAGGGCAGCCCAAGGTGGTACGTTTGAAATGAGCCATGTCTTCCGGCAGATGCCAGGGCAGGGCATTTTGGCGGCCAATGACGCCGTTGCTGGCGCGGGCGAAGATGAGTTTGAGTTGCATGGTGGGCAAGTGAATGAAGGCGCTTCAAAGCGCACAGGCTGGGCTGACTTCAGACAGCCACTGGCGCCTTGATGGCTGGGTGGCACTGGTAGCCCTGGATTTCAAAGTCTTCATACTGATAGTCAAAAATGCTAGCAGGCTTGCGATTGATGACAAGGGTTGGATAGGAAAAAGGCTCGCGGCCCAATTGCGTGGCGACCTGATTGGCATGGTTGCTGTAAATGTGGCAATCCCCTCCGGTCCAGATGAAATCGCCCACGTCCAGATCACATTGCTGCGCCACCATGTGGGTCAGCAGGGCGTAACTGGCAATGTTGAAAGGCACACCCAAAAAGATGTCGGCGCTGCGCTGATACAACTGGCAGCTCAACTTGCCTTTGCCGCCCGGTGCGGTCGGTGGGGCCACATAAAATTGAAAGAACGCGTGGCAGGGCATCAGTGCCATCTTGTCCAGGTCGGCCACGTTCCAGGCGCTGACGATGATGCGGCGCGAATCCGGGTTGGTTTTGAGGGTTTGGATCACATCGGCCATCTGGTCAATGTGGCCGCCGTCCGGTTTGGGCCAACTGCGCCATTGCACGCCATACACCGGGCCCAAATCGCCATCCGGGCGCGCCCATTCATCCCAGATGGTGCAACCGCGCTCCTGCAGCCACTTGACATTGCTGTCACCACGCAAAAACCAGAGCAGCTCCACAATGATGGCCCTGAGGAAAACCTTCTTTGTGGT
>JAIFMR010000046.1 GCA_020048255.1 Rhodoferax sp.
CCAGCCACTTGGGGTGCTGAGCGCGTGGGTGATGTTGTGGTGTTTTCAGCCAGCCTGGTCAACCCGCCCTGGACGCTGGCACTTGCCTTGCCGCAAACCACCCTGAACGCACGTGTCGTCAAGGCCTACTCCGACATGCTGTTTTTGTTGCTGGTTTTGAGTCTGGGCAGCGTCCTTGTTAATTTCTTGCTGTGGCGCATGTATGTGGCGCCAGCCTTGAAAATCGCCCGCTTTGTGGCGCATGAACCCGCTGTGGCGCCGCCGGCCGCAGCGTCCGTACCGCGGCTGTGGCGTCCTTGGTTTCAGGCCATGCAGCAAGCCTACAGCGACCGCCAGCAGTATTTTGCCGAGCTGCAATTGAGCTACGAGATCATGGAGCAGCGCATTGACGAGCGCACCAGCGCCCTGACAGACGCCAATGCCCGGCTTGAAAAACTGGCCATCACGGATGCCTTGACCGGCTCGTTCAACCGCCGTCATCTGTTTGATTTGCTTGAGGCCGAGCGCTTGCGCATTGCGCGGGGTGGACCCACCATGTCGGTGTTGATGATGGACCTGGATCATTTCAAAAAAGTCAACGACGAATTTGGCCATGCCGCCGGCGATGCCGTGTTGCGCGAGTTTGTGCGTCGCAGCCAGGAAGCTGTGCGCAAAACAGACATGGTGTGCCGCTATGGTGGCGAAGAGTTTGTGGTGCTGATGCCGGCCATGGGTGCAGAGGGTGCGACGCAACTGGCACAACGGTTGCGGCAGTCCATTGCCGATACGCCGTTTGTGTTTGAAAGCCTGATGATTCAGGTCACCGTGAGCATCGGCGTGGCGAGTTATTGCCTGCCTGAAAACGTCGAAGACATGCTGGCGCGATCGGACCGGCTGTTGTACCAAGCCAAGGAAGCCGGGCGAAATCGGGTGCTGAGTCAGGCTTGAAAGAGAGTCACTGCCCTGGTGCAGTTCACAGCAACCAATTGGGTCGCAGCAACAGGACCAGGCCCAGCGCCAGCATCACGAGTCCGCTCAGTAGTTTGAGCCATCTGCCGGCACCTTCGGTCAGCTTGCGATGGCTTAGGGCCACCACGGCGATGGTCACCATCAGGGTGTCGTCGGCCAGGTAACCCACGATGTACAGACCCAGATAGGCGTAGTGCGCAGCCGCGCCAACCCCCTGTTGGGTCAGCACGGCGGTGTAGAGCGCTGGCAGGCCCGCGGTACAGAGCAGTTCGACAAAATTCACCACCACCGCCAACACTGCCACGGCCAGGAGTGAACCAGGCAAGGCCTGCGCCCCCAGTACGCCGCGTACCCGGCTGTAGATGCCCGGTTTGGCGGACTCGGGAATCGACAACGAAAACCCTTGACCCCAAGCCATGAAATCCTTGACGTTGACCGCGCCGATCAGCAAGGCCAGACTGGCCAGCGCCCAGCGCACCGGGGTGGACAAGCCAACTGCCAGAAAAATATTCAGCCAGGCGGCCATGAAGGCGTAGTAAACCGCGCCGCTGACCAGCACAAAGGTGCCGGCGACCAGCGCCATGCGCCGCCGGTTCTGCAATCGCACCAACAAGGAGAGCAGAAACAGCAGCACCCACATGGCGCAGGGGTTGAAACCATCGAGCAGGCCCAGTGCCAGCGTGAACAGTGGCAGGCCCAATTGCGATGCGTTCAGGGTGCCAAACAGGCGGCTTTTGACTTGGTCGGGAGGCTGGGGCGCACCCTGATCAATCCAGGCCAGCAGGTTCGGGCCGCTGTCAGCCACACTGCCAAAGCCCACCAACACGCGCCCGGCCAGGCTGAAGGTGGGAACACCTGGTGGCCAGATGTCGTTGCTGCTTGACAACTCGATCAACTCGTCGCGCGCCTTGGGGTCCTGATCCACCGCCCGCAGAGACACCCGCAGGTGCGGTCGCTCGCGGACGACTTGGGCCAGAAACAGCTTGGCTTCGGCGCAATGCGGGCAGCCGTCGCGCACGTACACCACCAACTCCTGGGTGACTGCCGGCACCGGTTTGTCGGCATTGGCGGGCTCTGTGCCTGCCAACGCCGCGCCCAAGAAGGCACCGGCCCATGCCAGGCCAAGCCAAAAAGCCAGAAGCCGATGTAGCAGCTTATGCACGGTATCACCTCCCAGAAGCGTCATTTTTATGCAAATTAACCGGCTTGGCTAGCCCGGTGACCGCACGGTGGCTGGGCCACAATAGTGACCGATGAACCCTTTGCCCTCTACCCACCCCCCTTTGGCCGAGCGACTGCGTCCCAAGACCGTCAGCGAGGTCATCGGACAGCAGCACTTGCTGGGCGAAGGCATGGCCTTGCGGCTGGCGTTTGAGTCAGGTCAGCCGCACAGTTGCATCTTTTGGGGCCCACCGGGCACCGGCAAGACCACCATTGCCCGGCTGATGGCCGATGCCTTTGATGCGCAGTTCATCACCATCAGCGCGGTGCTGGGGGGTGTCAAGGACATTCGTGAGGCGGTTGAAAAAGCGCAGCTGGCGCAGCATCAGGGCTTGCGCACGCTGGTGTTTGTCGACGAAGTCCACCGTTTCAACAAGAGCCAGCAAGACGCGTTTTTGCCGCATGTGGAAAGCGGGCTGCTGACCTTTATTGGTGCCACCACTGAAAACCCCTCGTTTGAGGTGAACTCGGCCTTGTTGTCTCGTGCAGCGGTGTATGTGTTGCAGCCGCTCCAGCCCGAAGATCTTGAGAAAATAGTGGCTTCAGCCCAGGCCATACAAGCACTTCCAGCTATTGAAAAAGTAGCTATTGAGCGATTGACAGCGTATGCCGATGGCGATGCCCGGCGCCTGCTCAACACCCTGGAAACCCTGGCTGTGGCCGCCACGCAAGAGCAGCGCAGTGAGATCACCGACGTTTGGTTGCTCAAAGTCCTGGGCGAACGCATGCGCCGCTACGACAAAGGTGGCGAGCAGTTTTACGACACCATCTCAGCCCTGCACAAAAGTGTGCGCGGCAGTGACCCCGATGCGGCACTGTATTGGCTGGTGCGCATGCTCGATGGCGGTGCCGACCCGCGCTACCTGGCGCGGCGGCTGATCCGCATGGCCAGCGAAGACATCGGCCTGGCCGACCCCCGCGCCCTGCGCCTGGCGCTGGATGCGTCTGAGGTCTATGAGCGCCTGGGTACGCCGGAAGGCGAGCTGGCGCTGGCTGAATGTGTGGTGTACCTGGCCGTGGCACCCAAGAGCAACGCGGTTTACAAAGCCTTCAACGAAGCCAAAGCCTTTGTCAAAAAGGACGGCACGCGCCCCGTGCCCATGCATTTGCGCAATGCCCCTACCAAGCTCATGAAAGAGTTGGACTATGGCAAGGGGTATCGCTACGCGCACGATGAGGAAGGCGGCTTTGCCGCTGGCGAGCGCTATTTGCCTGACGGCATGACCAACCCGGGGTTTTACCGGCCCGTAGACCGGGGCCTGGAGATCAAGATTGCCGAGAAGCTCAAGGGCCTGAAGCTGCGCAACGATCAGCCAGGCTGATGAATTTTGGGTGTGGCGGAGGGGGCCTTGTAGCTAGGGTAAACCCGCTGTGGGTCGTCAGATCGGTGTGAACCCCCGTGACTACAATCGCGACCACTTGTTTGCCCGTGTCCTCACTGGCAGGCTTATTGCTAGTCACTTGTTACCAGCCGTCCTGCAGTTAGATACTTGGCTGAACATCGGAGAAGTTTTATGGAAACTTTGATACAGCAGATCATCAATGGTCTGGTGTTGGGCAGCATGTATGCCCTGGTCGCCCTGGGCTACACCATGGTGTACGGCATCATTGGCTTGATCAACTTCGCCCACGGTGAGGTGCTGATGATTGGTGCCTTGACCAGCTGGAGCATCATTGGCCTGATGCAAGACGCCATGCCGGGCACGCCCGGCTGGATCATTTTGCTGATCGCGCTGGCGATTGCCTGCGTGGTGGCAGCTGCGTTGAACTACACCATTGAAAAGCTCGCCTATCGGCCGCTACGCAATAGCCCGCGGTTGGCGCCGCTGATCACCGCCATAGGCATGTCGATCCTGTTGCAGACGCTGGCCATGATCATCTGGAAACCCAACTACAAACCTTATCCCAATTTGTTGCCGGGGTCGCCGTTTGAAATTGGTGGCGCCGTGATCACCCTGACGCAGGTGCTGATTCTGGCCATGACGGTCATCTCGCTGGCGGTATTGATGTGGCTGGTGAACTACACCCGGCTGGGACGGGCCATGCGTGCCACCGCCGAAAACCCGCGGGTGGCTGCGCTGATGGGTGTCAAGCCTGACCTGGTGATTTCGGCGACCTTTGTGATTGGCGCGGTGCTGGCGGCCATTGCCGGCATCATGTGGGCGGCCAACTATGGCACGGTGCAGCACACCATGGGTTTCCTGCCGGGTCTCAAGGCATTTACGGCGGCGGTGTTTGGTGGCATTGGCAACTTGGCTGGCGCCGTGGTGGGGGGGATTGCGCTGGGCTTGATCGAGTCGCTGGGTGCGGGTTACATCGGGTCCATCACCGGCGGGGTGCTGGGCAGTCATTACTCGGATATTTTTGCTTTTATTGTGTTGATCATTGTGCTGACCCTGCGGCCATCGGGTTTGCTGGGTGAACGCGTGGCCGACAGAGCCTGACGCCGGACCGATTCAAGCCCAACGAGTTGAGAGTGTTTATGAAGAAACAAAAACAAATCATCGGTTTTCTGGTGGCGGCCGTGGCCCTGTTGGTGTTGCCGCTGGTGTTGCAGGGTTTT
Organism: Rhodoferax sp.; assembly: GCA_020048255.1. Classification (GTDB taxonomy): domain Bacteria; phylum Pseudomonadota; class Gammaproteobacteria; order Burkholderiales; family Burkholderiaceae_C; genus Rhodoferax. The sequence continues at coordinate 4,733 of JAIFMR010000046.1, forward strand.
GGCAACGCCTGGGTGCGGATTGCCGACATGGCTCTGTTGTATGTGTTGCTGGCGCTGGGCCTGAACATTGTGGTGGGCTACGCCGGCTTGTTGGACTTGGGTTACGTGGCTTTTTTTGCCATTGGCGCCTATATGTATGCGCTGCTGGCATCACCGCACCTCGTTGAGACTTTTCCTGCCATTGCGGCGATGTTCCCCAATGGGCTGCACACCCCGATCTGGATGGTGATCCCGGTGGCGGCAGGTCTGGCGGGCTTGTTTGGTGTGTTGCTGGGTGCGCCTACCCTGCGTTTGCGGGGTGATTACCTGGCCATCGTGACGCTGGGTTTTGGCGAGATCATCCGGGTGTTCATGAACAACCTGGACCACCCGGTCAACATCACCAATGGTCCCAAAGGGCTGGGGCAGGTCGATTCCCTGTCGTTTTTTGGCATGAGTTTTGGCAAAAAATTGACGGTCGCTGGGTTCGAGTTGTCCTCGGTGACCTTGTATTACTACCTGTTTTTGGTGCTGGTGGTGTTCAGTGTGATCATTTCGCACCGCTTGCAGCTGTCGCGCGTGGGGCGCGCCTGGATGGCCATTCGTGAAGACGAAATCGCTGCCAAGGCCATGGGCATCAACACCCGCAACCTCAAATTGCTGGCGTTTGGCATGGGCGCCACCTTTGGCGGGGTGTCGGGCGCCATGTTTGCGTCGTTTCAGGGCTTCATTTCACCAGAGTCCTTCAGCTTGATGGAGTCCATCATGATTGTGGCCATGGTGGTGCTGGGGGGCATTGGCCACTTGCCGGGCGTGATCGTGGGTGCCATCGCCCTGTCGGCCTTGCCCGAGGTGCTGCGCTATGTGGCTGGCCCGCTGCAGAACATGACCGGTGGCCGGCTGGACGCGTCTATCCTGCGTCAGTTGCTCATTGCCGTGGCCATGATCGTCATCATGCTGATGCGCCCACGCGGTTTGTGGCCTTCGCCCGAACACGGTAAATCACTGCCGAGCACCACCGCGTAGGCGGGCTTGTCGAGTGACATTAAGGAATCAAACCAAATGACAGACATCGTACTCAATGTCTCGGGTGTGTCCAAACGCTTCGGCGGACTGCAAGCCCTGAGCGACGTGGGCATTCAAATCAATCGCGGCCAGGTGTATGGCCTGATTGGCCCCAATGGCGCGGGAAAGACGACTTTTTTCAATGTGCTCACCGGGCTGTACACGCCCGATACCGGCACCTTTGAACTGGCCGGCAAGCCGTACCAGCCCACGGCGGTGCATGAGGTGGCCAAGGCCGGTATTGCCCGTACGTTTCAAAACATCCGGCTGTTTGCCGAAATGACCGCCATTGAGAACGTCATGGTGGGCCGCCACGTGCGCACGCATTCCGGTTTGTTGGGTGCGGTGTTTCGCACCCCGGGTTTCAAGGCCGAAGAAGCCGCCATTGCCCAGCGTGCGCAAGAGTTGCTCGACTACGTGGGAATTGGCCGCTTGACCGACTTCAAGGCGCGCACCTTAAGCTATGGTGACCAACGCCGCCTGGAAATTGCCCGCGCCCTGGCCACCGACCCGCAACTGATTGCCCTGGATGAACCGGCAGCCGGCATGAACAGCACCGAAAAGGTCATGCTGCGCGAGTTGATCGACAAAATCCGCAACGACAACCGCACCATTTTGCTGATTGAACACGACGTGAAACTGGTGATGGGCCTGTGTGACCGGGTCACCGTGCTGGATTACGGCAAGCAGATCGCTGAAGGCACACCGGCCGATGTGCAGCGCAACGAAAAAGTGATTGAAGCCTATTTGGGCACGGGTGGACACTGATATGGCAAACATTCTTTTAAAAGTCAAATCGCTCAAGGTCGCCTACGGTGGTATTCAGGCCGTCAAGGGCGTTGATTTTGAAGTGCATGAGGGCGAACTGGTGTCGCTGATTGGCTCCAACGGGGCGGGCAAGACCACCACCATGAAAGCCATCACGGGGTCGTTGCCCATCAATGACGGCGACATCGAGTACCTGGGCAAGAGCATTCGGGGTCAGGGGCCTTGGGATTTGGTCAAGCAGGGCCTGGCCATGGTGCCCGAGGGGCGTGGGGTGTTTACCCGCATGACCATCCTGGAAAACCTGCAGATGGGCGCCTACATTCGCACCGACACCGCTGACATTTTGGCCGATATTGACAAGGTGTTCACCATTTTTCCGCGCTTGAAAGAGCGCAAGGATCAGTTGGCTGGCACCATGAGCGGTGGTGAGCAGCAGATGCTGGCCATGGGCCGCGCGCTAATGAGCCGGCCCAAGGTTCTGCTGCTCGATGAGCCCTCCATGGGCCTGTCACCCATCATGGTGGACAAGATTTTTGAGGTGGTGCGCGATGTCTATGCCCAAGGGGTGACAGTGTTGCTGGTCGAACAGAATGCCAGCCGGGCTTTGGCGATTGCCGACCGCGGTTATGTGATGGACTCCGGCCTGATCACCATGACCGGTGATGCCAAAACCATGTTGACCGACCCGAAAGTGCGCGCGGCTTATTTGGGCGAGTGATCCCTGCCACGGCGCAGCGTTTGTCGTTGGCGAGTCTGGTGGGTGTGGCGATCTCTTCAACCTTGCTGGTTCTGCGCTCGGTCCCTCCTTGGCAGTGACAAGCCTGCATCTGACAATTGAAACATGGCGCGATGAAGGCTCCAGTGCTGTACTGCGGCATTCAGCACAACAGACTCGCCCTCGGCCACCTGGCCATCCACTTCGGCCAGTTGGACACACATGGCCAGCACCTTGCGGCGAAGGGCGACGTCGTCAATTTCGCCCATCAATTCGGCCAGGGTGTACTCGTCCACGGGGCAGGTACCTGCCCAGGTGAGTTGCTTGCTTGATAGCAGATCTTCGCAAAACGTGTCGATTACCGTATGCAAACCTTCGGGTGTCAATCCGAGTTGCTGGTGCACCGCGCAGTCATCCAGCAAGGTCAGTTCTGCCGGGCCAAGATCACCGTCAGCGATCAAGGTCAAGGCGACGATTCGGGCTGCAGCTTGCGGGCTGTTTTGGGCATATTTGCGCATTTTTCTCCATTTTTAATAGTGCATCTAAACAGAAATACTTAACCAGCGGTTGAACGGCAAGATGGCGATCAAGGACATATCCATTCGGATATCCAACACACAGCTTGGCCGCGCTCAGTCAAAAATCTCACTGAGCCAGGATTTTTTGCGGCTGTGTTCGTAGCGCCGCCCGTCTCGGTAGTCCGAGTCTTCAAAGTCGGGCCGTTGGCGACTGCGCGGCGACGGGTCTGCTGCAACCGGTGCTGTGGGGGCAACGGCGGCCGCTGCCCGATCCAGCAGCTTGTCGAGCTCGCCGCGATCCAGCCAGACACCACGGCAGGTGGGGCAGTAGTCAATTTCAACACCCTGGCGCTCGGTGATCACCAGCGTGGCATCAGGGCAGGTGGGGCATTTCATGTTGTTCTCCGTTGTGTTTTTGGGTTGGTCTCGGATTTTTCGAGCTCATCAAGGGATCACTGAGTGACCTGTCCATGGTCCACAGCAAGCTTGGCGGAGCGGCTGCGCACCGGCTTTTGGCTGCGCTGCAAGCTACGCGTCAAGACCCGGGTCGCCCGAATGAGCGAGCGGTCCAGCGCAGTGCGCCAGTCGTGGGCCAATGAGGTGATGACCACGGTGCCGGCGGTATCGGTTTTGAGTTCCACCTGGCAACGTTTGTCGACACCGCCGCGCGGGCCGTTGATGTCCGAAAACTGCACTTTGGCGCGCGGCACCCAGGTGGTAAGGCGGCGCAGCGCAAAGCGCACCCGCTCTACCGTCAAGTCGCGCAACTGGTTGCCATCGGCATTGCGGGATTCAAAAATGATTTGCATTGAGCTTTCTCCATCGGGTTAAAGAAGACTCAACGATAGGGCTGGAATTGATCTGCAAAAAGCAGATAATTACTTATAGAAATTCCTAAAAAACAGAACCTCAGTGCAACCCTTCATGTCAAAGGTTCAGAGACTGTCACCGGCACCCTGACCCTGCTTACCGCTGTGGATCCGCCAATGCCAGGCGAGCCTGCGGATGGTGGCTGGCATCGAGCTTGAACACCGCCACGGTGTTGACCAGGGCATCTGCCTGCGATTTCAGATTGCCTGCGGCCGACGACATCACCTCCACCAGTTCGGAGTTTTGCTGCGTCATCTTGTCCATCAAATGAATCGCCACCCCCAATTGAGACACACCCTGGCTCTGCTCGGTGCTGGCGACACTGATCTCCCCCATGATCTGGGTGACCAGACGAATGCTGCTGACCACTTCCGACATGGTGGCACCGGCCTGGTCCACCAACACCGTGCCATGCTCCACACGCTGCACACTGGCGCTGATCAGTGCCTTGATTTCACGGGCAGCCTCGGCTGAGCGACCGGCCAGGCTGCGAACCTCACTGGCCACCACCGCAAAACCCCGGCCCTGTTCACCGGCGCGGGCGGCTTCCACGGCTGCATTCAAGGCCAGAATATTGGTTTGAAAAGCAATGCCATCAATCACCTGAATGATGTCGGAAATCTTGCGCGACGACTCGTTGATGCCGCGCATGGTGTCCACCACCTGGCTGACGACCGTACCGCCACGCGAGGCCACTTCCGATGCACTCTGGGCCAGCTGGTTGGCTTTATGGGCGTTCTGGGCATTCTGGTTTACGTTGTCACCCAACTGCTCCATCGATGCCGTGGTGTCCTTGAGCGAGTGAGACTGGCTGACGGTGCGCGAGGACAGGTCAAGATCGCTTTGGGCAATATCTGCGCTGGCCACAGCCACGCCATTGGCCCCGTCACGAACCTCTGAGACCACACTGACGAGGCCGGTCTGCATGTCCTTGAGTGCCAGCAGCAGTTGTGCAATTTCATTTTTGCCCGAGGTGTCAAACTGCACGCTCAGGTCACCCGCGGCCACGGCCCGCGACACCTGCACCGCCAGATTGATTGGCCCGGTGATGGAGCGAATGATCCACAGCGCCATCAGCACCCCCACCACCAACGCCACCACCACCGTCAGCCCCATCATGTAGACCATACTGGAAGTCGCTTCCTGGGTGGCACTGGCAGACTGCTGCATTTGTCCATCCTGGTACTTGAGCAAGCCGTCGAGCGCATCAAAGTAGGCTTTTTGGGCCGGACGCACCTTGTCCAATAAAAAGGCTTTGGCTTCAAAGGTCTGGCCACCAATGGCCAGCTCCATGGCGTCGGCCTGCAGCGGCTCATAGACGCCGCGGGTCTGTGCCACCTGGCTCAGCAAAGTCCTGGCGTCGCTGTTGGTCAATTGCGCGTCCAGCTTGGTAAAACGCGCGCCGATCTGTTTGCGCGCCACCTCAATGCGTTCGGCTTCTTTCTTGATATCGGTGGTATCGCTCATGATGATCATGTTGCGCAGTGCATCGGCAATCAGGGTCACATCGGCCTTGATGTCGTTGATGGAAGCCACCTTGGGCACCCGGTCGTTGATGACCTCATCAAACATGTCGTTCATGCTCTTGAACTTGAGCAAGGAGATGCCCGCCATGAACGCCATTAACAGTCCCAAAATGGCAAAGCCAAGAATCAGCCGCGTGGAGATTTTCATGTCGTTGATGTTCATACCGGTCTTTGCCTCGCTTGCGGTGATTGGCGGTCAGAATAGCACCCGCCAAGATCGCAAAGATTGACTCAAGTCAAACTGAAATCAGAGACGGTGATCTGCCCCGGCATGCCCTGCGGCGACTTTCGCTGCGCCCATGACTAAACTACGGCCAACATGCCCATGAAACTCATTCGCTTGTACCAGCCACGCAATCCACTTTTTTGGCTGATGGTGACATTGAACCTGCTGTCCATGGTTTTGGGGTGGATTACACACAATTATTCGCCAGGGGTGTTCGTCAGCTTGATCATTGTTGTGTTTGCCGTCGGCAACGGGGCATTGGGTCTTTACCTCATGTGGCGACTGGTCAATGCCTGAGTCACGGCGATCTTCACCGATCAGCAGGTAGACTCGCGCCCTTTATCTTTATTGAGTCCAAGATGGAACTACTCACCGACCCAAACGTCTGGATTGCTTTTTTTATGCTTGCCGCCCTTGAGATCGTTCTGGGTATCGACAACATCATTTTTATCAGCATTTTGGTCGGACGATTGCCAGCCGAAAAACGAGACCTGGCGCGCCGTCTTGGACTGGGATTTGCGATGGTGTCGCGCATCGCGCTGCTGTTTAGCCTGGCTTGGGTCATGACGCTGACCAGCCCTCTGTTTTCGGTGCTCGGTCAGGAAATCAGCGGGCGGGATTTGATCTTGCTGTTTGGCGGATTGTTCTTGCTGTACAAAGCCTCGCACGAAATCTTCATGGAGGTGGAAGCGCACCCGACCAAAGAGTCCGAAGCGGGGGTCGATGCGGTTAAAGCCGGTGCCACCCTGTTTTGGGGAACGATCGTGCAAATCGGCGTCGTGGACATCGTTTTTTCGCTGGACTCGGTCATCACGGCGGTTGGCATGGTGGACAACATCAGCGTGATGGTGGCCGCCGTGATCGCATCCGTGGCCGTGATGATGTTTGCAGCCAAACCCATCGGTGAATTCGTGGATCGCCATCCGTCGATCAAAGTGCTGGCGCTGGCTTTCTTGACAATGGTGGGCACCCTGCTGATTGCTGAAGCGTTCGACGTGCATGTGCCAAAGGCTTATGTTTACACCGCCATGCTGTTTTCGCTGGGGGTGGAGGCGCTCAACATCAGGGCGCGAAGCAAGCGACAGTCGGCCTGAAAATGCTCAATCTTAAAAATTCGGGCCATGAGCACATCCTTTAACTACAAGCATCTGTATTATTTTTGGGTCGTCGCCAAGGAGGGCGGCATCTCCAAAGCAGCGGACAAGCTCGATATGGCGGTGCAAACTGTCAGCGCGCAGGTGCGCGAACTGGAGCGCTCGCTGGGTTACGCCTTACTCAAGCCCGCCGGGCGTGGGCTGGTGCTGACCGACGCCGGGCTGGCCGCCATGCAGCAAGCCGATTTGATTTTTCAACTGGGAGAAAGTTTGCCCTCACGGGTGCGCGACGCGGCAAGTACGCCCACCGTCCGCCTGGCTGTCGGGATTTGTGATGGCTTGCCCAAGCTGGTGGTGCGCCGGTTGTTGCAGCCGGTGATTCCTGAGCCCAACTTGCGTCTGCTGTGCAATGAGGGTGGTTTCGACGATTTGTTGGGTGACCTGGCCCTGCACCGCTTGGACGTGGTGCTGTCAGACCGTCCCGCGCCCACCAACCCCAACATCAAGCTCTATAGCCATGCCATGGGCTCGTCTGCCATTGCCTGGTACGGCACGGCAGCGGTGGTGCAGGCGGCCAGCAAAAACTTTCCTGAAAGCCTGGGCGAAGTGCCGCTGTTGTTGCCCACCGCGCACACTGCAGTTCGGGCACGGCTGGACCACTGGTTTGAGCAACGCGCCATGCGCCCGAGGGTGGTGGGTGAGTTTGCCGACAGTGCCTTGCTCAAGACGTTTGGTGCCAGCGGAATGGGTATTTTTCCAGCGGCTGAGTGGGCGCATGACGATCTGCTGGCCCATTACGCGGTGCAGCGCCTGGGCCCCTGCGAGGGCGTGACTGAGCACTTTTTTGCCATTGGTACCGAGAAAAAAGTGCACCATCCGTTGGTGCAGCGATTGCTGCAACCGGCCCTGTAGTTACTTTATTGGTTATAGACATCAGCGCTTATGCTGGGCGATAGAAGTCGTGCGCCCGGTAACGTCGATTTACCCGTGGGCCCGGGTGTTTTCTTTGTCTTCATCATGTGATCGACCTTCACCTTGCCAAATCTTTTCATTGCCGTCATCGTCAACGCGATTCAGCAGGAAAAAAGCACTCTCTTCATGCCGTTGAGCCGCCATGAAGGGAAGAAACTGAGGCTAGAAGCCGCGGCTCTGCGTCATGAAATCCAGTCGCTTATGCATTCACCGCCACAGGCTTAAGGGCGGATCCGCAACCACGGCACGCAGAATGTCACTGCGGGAAACATAGCCGACAAGACGTCCCAGATCTCCCGTGACCGGCACACCATCTATACGGTGCGTCAACATGGCAGCAGCGATGCGTCGAATATCGGTGATAGGCTGGGCTGTGATGACGGGCGTGGTCATGACATCACCAACCCGGCGTCCGAGTACTTCCATGATCTTGCCGGTGTCTATGTTGATGGCCGTCAAAAGGTCGTGCTCACTCACCATGCCAACAAGTTGAGTTGCATCGTCAAGCACGGGTGCCTGATGAATGCCGCGCGATTGCAAGGTTCTCCAAGCCTTGCCCACCTCGTCGTTGATTCCAAGGCAAATGACTTCGCGCTGCATGATCTGACCGGCATGGTAGAGAGGTCCTCGCTCTATCTCGCGCGGCAGCATGGCTCGGTAAGCCCGGACGGCCTTGTCGTTCAGTCCGCTGGCCGACGCGACGAGATTGTCCCCTTGCCAGTTGATGTCGTCGCGGTCAACGGAGCGCGACGCTCGGCTACGCGCCGATTCGCGCACCCGGTTCATCTCTTCAAGAGTACCGCTGAACACGTGCCCCGTGACGCCGTAGACTGAAAACACCCGTTGCTCCTTAGACAACCGATGCTGGCAGGGCATTGCGTCGCTCACCCCTTGGATTCGGCCTTGGCGGTGTGAACACTCAGCAGCATCGTCAGGGCCAGAATGCCAACCACCACCCCCAGTGAGAACAGTACCGGAATCTTGTAAAAATCAACAATACACATCTTGGTACCGATGAATACCAGAATTACTGCCAGGCCATAGTTCAGCAGGTGGAACTTGTTGGCCACAGCAGCCAGCAGGAAATACATGGCACGCAGGCCCAGTATGGCAAACACGTTGCTGGTCAGCACAATGAACGGGTCGCTGGTGATGGCAAAAATGGCGGGGATGGAGTCCACTGCAAAAATGACATCGGTCAGCGCAACCATGCAGACCACCATGAAGAGCGGCGTGGCAATCCGTTTGCCGTTTTCCACCGTCCAGAATTTCTCGCCGTCGTAGCTTTTGCTCACATGCATGAACTTGCGCAGCAGCTTGAG
>JAIFMR010000115.1 GCA_020048255.1 Rhodoferax sp.
ACGTAATTGACCAAACCACCCGGTGCAGAAACACCGGCTTGCAGGCCTGCTACGCCCTTGAGCACCTCCACACGTTCTTTGTTCTCCAGTGCCAGCAGAGAATAGTTGGATGTAGCCAGTCCGTTGCGACTGAAGTTGCCACTTTGATAGAGCAAAAAGCCGCGCACCACCAGGCTTTCGATGTAACCCGTGGTGTTGTAGCTGTCAGACAACGAGGCATCGAGCCGAACCACGCTCGAGAGCGTTTGCGCTGCGCTTGCTGCGATCAAATCTGAGCTCAAAACGCTGACACTCTGCGGCGACTTGGCCAGCGGCACGCCCCAACCGGTCACATCGGCAGCCTCAGCATCGAGCCAAGGCGCGGCTTTACCGGCCACGGTCACATCATGGAGTCGGGCAGATTCGGTCTGGGCCCAACCCACAGAGGACACCGTCATGGCGGCAGATGCAGCCATGACCACGGGAGAAAGTCTGAAAAAAAATGCCATCGAAGTTTCCTTTATCGACGGCAGGGCAGTGCACGAACAGCCTGACGTTAAGACAGGCTGATTGAACGACGCTTCCCTGCGCAAGTATTACCTTGATCAAGTTCCAGGGTGTTATCTCAGCCGCGGTTTTCACAAACCGCAGCACCCCTAGCGTGGACAGATTTGGCGGCTGCCGAATCTGAGTCGTGGATTGTAGGCGACCCGACTCAGTGTGGCGCTAGCCTTGCATCCGGTGGGCTTTACGCGTTGGCCGCGCGTAATTTCAAAGAAAATTCTTGCAAAGCCGCAATGCCACTGCTTTCGGCACGCTGGCACCACAGCTGCAGATCTGCAGTCAGCTGTTCACGCGTGTGTGAACGGTTCAGCCACATCTGGCGCAGTTCTTCACGCATCACCACCATTTTGTCCAGCACCGGCGATGCAGCCCGCGCCAATACCAGTTGCGGTGCAATCGCGGCCGGGATTTTTTCCGCGTCACGGTGCAACCAGGCTTGGGCGGCCCGAATGACTGTAGCGTCGGCGCGGCGTGCCTTCAGGGCAACCAACTCGTCATTGAATGCCTGGCGCATGCCCTTGGCATAACCGGCCATGAGTTCAAAACGGTTTTGAATCAGCGCCTCCAGTGTTTGCTCATCCGCCACTGGCCGCACTGCCCCCAGCGCGAGGCGCGGCGGTGTTTTTTTGACCGTCGCCAGACCCAACCGACGCATCAGGCTGATGTACATCCAGCCAATATCAAATTCATAGGGCTTGACCGACAACTTGGCTGAGGTGGGATAGGTGTGGTGGTTGTTATGCAGTTCCTCACCGGCAATCAAAATCCCCCAGGGCGAGATATTGGTGCTGGCATCGGGCGCTTCAAAGTTGCGATAACCCCAGTAGTGCGCAGCACCATTCACAATGCCGGCGGCCATCACAGGCGTCCAGACCATTTGCACAGCCCACACGGCCAAACCGGCAGCACCGAACAGCGCCAAGTCGATCAGCAGCATCGCCACCACCCCGGCAAATGAAAACCGTGTGTAGAGATGGCGCTCCATCCAATCGTCCGGCGTGCCATGACCATAACGCTTCAGGGTGTCCTGGTTTTGCGCTTCCTTGCGGTACAGCTCGTACCCTTGCAACAAGACTGTCTTGATGCCGTACACATGCGGGCTGTGCGGGTCGTCGGGCTGCTCGCATTTGGCGTGGTGCTTGCGGTGGATCGAGGCCCATTCCTTGGTGACCTGGCCAGTGGTCAACCACAGCCAGAAGCGAAAGAAATGCGAGGCAATCGGGTGCAGGTCGAGCGCCCGATGCGCCTGGTGCCGGTGCAAAAACACCGTGACGCTGATCATGGTGATGTGTGTCACCACCAAGGTAAACAACACGATTTGCCAAGCGCTCAGGCCCCAAAAACCATTCGAAGCCCAGTCAAGCAATGCATTCATTCAATCAGTCTCTCTCAAATAGGAATTATTTTCTCTGCCAGACCGCGGCAAAAAAACCGTCTGTCTGGTGCCGATGCGGCCACAGCCGCAAAAAACGCTGGCCATTATCACCGCCGCTGCACAGGTCGGCCGCGTGTTCAACCTTGAGATCGGCCAGCACCGCGCCCACATCCAGGGGAACAAAGTCGGGGTTGGCTTCAGAAAACGCTTGCGCAATGGCTTCGTTTTCTTGGGGCAAAACGCTGCAGGTGGCATACACCAGTCGACCACCTGATTTCAAGAGCTTGGAGGCACTCTGCAAAATGGCAGTCTGCTTCGCCGCCATCTCGTCGACAGCTTGTGGTGTTTGGCGCCATTTCAAGTCCGGGTTGCGCCGAAGCGTGCCCATGCCGGTGCACGGCGCGTCCACTAACACCCGGTCAATCTTGCCCGAAAGGCGCTTGACGCGGTCGTCACGCTCATGCGCAATGGCCGCTGGGTGCACATTGGACAAGCCACTGCGCGCCAGGCGCGACTTGAAAGCGTCCAACCGCCCTGCCGAGGTGTCAAACGCATACAGCCGACCTGTGCTGCGCATGGCCGCGCCAATGGCCAATGTCTTGCCACCTGCACCGGCGCAAAAATCCACCACCATTTCGCCGCGCTTGGCATCGAGCAACATGGCCAACAACTGCGAGCCCTCGTCCTGCACCTCAAAGTCACCCCGCACAAAGGCCGGCGCCTTGTTCAGAGCGGGTTTGCCCGCAATGCGCAAGCCCCAGGGGCAAAAAGGTGTGGGCAGCGCCTTGATGCCGGCAGCGGCCAGTTCTTTTTGTACATCGGCACGCTTGGCCTTGAAGGTGTTGACGCGCAAATCCAGCCCAGCGCCCTTGTTGAAACTCTCCACCAAGGGCCAAAAACCGTCGCCAAGCTGGTCTTTGAGGGGTTGCACCAGCCATTCAGGCAGGTTGTGTCGATGCCGCTCCATCAGGTCGTCGGGCTTGATTTTTTCGCACTGATCAAGCCAGTTGGTTTCCTGTTCGGTCAGGGCGCTACGCAAAAAATCACCCGGGCCGTAAAAGCCCAGAATGGCCAATCGACGCTCTTTGGGGCCGCTGCCGGAGGGTGCAAAATGGTCAAACAGGTTCTTTTTACGCAGCACGGTGTAGACCGTTTCGGCCAGCGTGGCCCGCTCGCGCGGCCCCAAACCACGGTGCTCGCGAAAGAAACGCGACACAATGGCGTCGGCCGGATGATCAAACTTAAGGGTGAGACGAACCAGTTCAGAACAGGCGTCAAGAAGGGCTTTTGGATGCATAGCCGCGCATTGTCCCATGAGGGAACTTTACCCAGATTTACACCTCAGAAAACATGGCCTGCATTGCAGTCGCCGCACAATCACACATCGCTTTAATTTTTCTACCTCAACTGACTCAGCCATGTTTGTGAAACATCTTTTGCGAGACCCTTGGCGCAAGGCTGCCTTGAATGCCGGCCAATCCTTGGCGACCATGAGCCTCTTGCTACTGCTTGGTTTGCAGATTTCGGGCTGCGCCAATTTCCGCAATGCCACGGCGTCGAACACCGATGCAAGCAGTGGCGCGCCGCAACTGCAGGCTTGGTGGCAACCCCTGAATGACCCGCTGCTGCAACAACTCATCAACCAAGCCCTGCAAGCGAACCACGGTGTGGCGGCGTCCCGCGCTGCAGTGCAACAGGCGCGTGCGCTGCGTGACGTTGAAGTTGCCAATCAGCGACCCCAGCTGACGTTGTCGACCTCCGTGCAACGCAACGTGGTCGAAGAATCTGCCAGCATCAACGCGCGCGCCGGACTCGATGCGCGCTGGGAAATCGATGTGTTTGGCGCCAACCAAAGTGCCTTGGCCAACCGCGATGCCGAAGTGGTGGTGGCGCAAACCAATCTGCGTGATGTGCAACTGAGCATGACGGCTGAGGTCGCCCTGGCCTACATCCAGCTGCGTGGACAACAGGCGCAACTGGAGATTGCCCAACGCAATTGGGCCAGCCAGCAAGAAACCCTGCAACTCACCCAATGGCGCGCCCAGGCGGGGCTGCTCACCTCGCTCGAAGTCGAACAAGCCGTGACGGCTGTGGCGCAAACCGCTGCCCAGCTGCCTGCCTTGCGTGGCAGCCTGGCCAAAACACGCCACAGCCTGGCCGTGCTGACAGGGCAACAGCCCACGGAGTTGGATGCGGTGCTGGCACCGGTCCAACAGGTACCGCATGCGCCGCAACGGGTGGCCGACATGATTGACGCAAACCACCTGCGCCAGCGCGCTGACGTGCGCGCCGCCGAGGCCCGCGTTGCCGCCGCCCTGGCCAGTGTCGACGCAGCCCAAGCCGCACGTTACCCCAGCTTCAGCCTGGGTGGGTCGGTGGGCCTGACCGCGTTGACGCTGGCAGGCTTGAGCAACGGGGCCACCGTGGCCACCACGGTCCTGGCCAGCATGTCCGTTCCCTTGCTCGACGGTGGTGCAGCCAACGCCAAAGTGCAGGTTCAACAATCGGTGGCAGATCAGGCCCGCGCCAACTACCAAAATACGCTGCTGAACGCTGTCAAGGACGTGGCCGATGCCATGGCGGGTTGGCGCAGTGACCAGGAGCGCTTGGTGTATCTGCAGCAGGCCGCTACCGCTGCCGACAATGCCGCTCTGCTGGCCAAAGACCGATACGCCAGCGGCTTGATTGACTTTCAAACCGTGCTGCAAACCCAGCGCACCTTGCTGAGTGCACAAGACGGCTTGGCCAGCGGCCAGGCGGCCTTGAGCACCGACTTTGTCCGTCTGGTCAAAGCGGTGGGTGGTGGCTGGCACTGAGCGCCCAGCACCGTCAGCAGCCGCCCTTTTGTTGAACAACATGCCCTCTTTTACCGTTGCACCGCCTGCCCCCATGGATACAACCGCCGCCCCAAGCACCTCAAACGACCTGCAAGCCCTGCTGGCCAGCAAGCCCCCGCGCCCCTGGTGGCGTCGAAAATGGCTTTGGATCACTATCATTTTGATAGCATTGAGCGCTGGTGGTTACTACGCCTGGAAGCAAAATCAACAACGTGCAGCAGCACCCAGCTATGTGACAGAGCCGGCGGCCAAAGGCAACCTGACGCTGACCGTCACCGCCAACGGCACGCTGCAACCCACCCGCACGGTCAACATCGGCAGCGAACTCTCGGGTACGGTACTGCGCGTGCTGGTGGATGTGAACGATCGGGTCAAAAAAGGTCAGGTGTTGGTCGAACTGGACACCGCCAAGCTCAATGACCAGGTAACCCGGTCGCGCGCTGCACTGGCCGGCGCGCAAGCCCAATTAGCTCAGGCCCTGGCCACGGTCAAGGAAACCCAAGCCAACCTGGCGCGGCTGGAGGAAGTCGCGAGACTCTCGGGCGGCAAAGTGCCCTCAGCCACCGAGCTGGACAGTGCCCGTGCGGGCCTGGCCCGTGCCGAGGCGACTCATGCCAGTGCCAAAGCCAACCTGGACTCGGCCCGTGCGTCACTGTCCACCGATGAGACCAATTTGTCCAAAGCCTCCATTCGTTCACCCACCAACGGCGTGGTGCTGACCCGCTCGGTCGATCCGGGCAACGCCGTGGCCGCATCACTGCAGGCTGTCACGCTGTTCACCATCGCCGAAGACCTGGCCCAGTTGCAATTGCGTGTGAATGTGGATGAAGCCGATGTGGGTCGGGTCAAGGTCGGGCAAAAAGCCAGCTTTACTGTCAGTGCCTTTCCCACGCGGCGCTTTCCCGCCAATATAACCCGGGTCGCATACGGCTCCACCATCACCGACAACGTGGTCACCTATGTCACCCAGCTGGATGTGGCCAATGCCGATCTGAGCCTGCGCCCCGGCATGACCGCCACCAGCACCATCGTCGCGGTTGAACGCCAGGACGTGCTGTTGGTGTCCAATACCGCATTGCGATTTACACCAGCGTCCAATGACGCGGCACCCGCCAAACAAGGTGGCAACATCATGGGCAGCATGATGCCGCGCATGCCACGCACCGGCGCCAAAAAGAGCGTCACGGGTGGCCAGGCCAAACAGGTCTGGGTGCTGCGTGATGGCGCACCGGTGGCCGTTAACGTGACCCCGGGCATTAGCGATGGCCGCATGACCGAAATCACGGCGGGTGATCTCAAAGAGGGCATGGCAGTCATCACCGACCAGCGTTCAGGCAGCGCCAAGCCATGAGCCCGGCTGCGCCACTACCGCTGATTCAGCTCAGCCAGGTCACCAAGGTGTACGGCCAGGGCGCTACCGCCCTGCAAGCCCTCAAAGGGGTGGACTTGTGCATTGAAGCGGGTGAGTTTGTCGCCATCATGGGGCCGAGCGGCTCGGGCAAGTCGACCGCCATGAACATGCTGGGCTGCCTGGACACGCCCACCACCGGGTCGTATTTGTTCAATGGAGCCCATGTCGAGCAGCTCAGTCGTGACCAGCGTGCCCTGCTACGCCGGCGTTACCTGGGTTTTGTGTTTCAGGGTTTCAACCTGCTGGCCCGCACCTCGGCCCAGGAAAACGTCGAACTGCCCTTGCTGTACCGGGGCGAAGGCGCCAAACAGCGGCATGCTGCGGCGCAAAAAGCCTTGGCCTCGGTCGGCCTGGCGGGCTGGGAGCACCACACGCCAGCGGAACTGTCAGGCGGCCAGCAACAGCGCGTGGCCATCGCCCGTGCCATCGTCACCGAACCCACGGTGCTGCTGGCTGACGAGCCCACGGGCAATCTGGACACCCAGCGCAGTCTGGAAATCATGGACCTGCTGTGGCGGCTGAACGTGGACCACGGCATCACCGTGCTGATGGTGACGCATGAGCTTGACATGGCCCAATACGCCAAGCGCATCGTGCGGTTTGTCGACGGTGTGGTGGCCAGCGACACACCCAATCCGCACCCGGCCGGCCTGAGCAGTGCGGCCGTCACGGCCACGGAGGTGTGCTGATGTGGCTAAGCACCCTGCTGCTGGCGTTGCGCTCGATCCGGCGCAACCTGATGCGTTCATTTTTGACGGTGCTGGGCATTGTCATTGGCGTGAGCGCCGTGATCACCATGGTGACCGTGGGCAATGGCGCCACGCTGGCCATTCAGAACCAGATTTCGGGTCTGGGCACCAACTTGCTGCAGGTGCGCCCAGGTCAGCGCATGGGTGGGCCAGGTGGCGGCTCAGGTGCCCCCGCCTTCAAGGAAGCCGATGCCGACGCCATCACCGCACAGGTGGGCGGCTTGTTGGCGGTGGCACCGGAGGCGCGCAGCGCAGCCACCATCGTGGCTGACGGTCGCAACTGGAACAGCAGCGTGATCGGCAGCACCAACCAGTGGCTGGTCACCGGCAACTGGAAACTTGCTGACGGACGTGAATTTACTGCCGACGAACTGCGTGGCGGTGCAGCCGTTTGTCTGATCGGTGAAACGGTGCGACGCGAGTTGTTTGGCACCCGCTCGGCCCTGGGCGCATCGATTCGGGTCAAGCAAATTGCCTGTGAAGTGGTGGGCGTGCTGGGCTCCAAAGGCCAAGGTGCGTTTGGCAACGACCAGGATGACGTGGTGATGACCCCCTTGCACACGCTCCAGCGGCGCATCACGGGCAACACCCGTGTCAACACCCTGATGGTGTCAATGCAGGATGGCAGCGACCCCGCGCGCGTCAAGGCAGCGCTGACCGAACTGCTGCGCGAACGCCGCAAGCTCGCCGAGGCCGATGAAGACAATTTCAACGTGCTCGACACCAAACAGCTGGGCGAAACCTTTGCCAGCACCACCAAGGTCATGACCATGTTGTTGGGCGCGGTCGCGGCCGTGAGCCTGCTGGTGGGCGGCATTGGCATCATGAACATCATGCTGGTGAGCGTGACCGAGCGCACCCGCGAAATCGGCCTGCGCCTGGCCATTGGCGCCTTGGAAGGTGAGGTGCTGCTGCAGTTTTTAATTGAAGCCGTGGTACTGGCGGCCATTGGCGGACTGATTGGCATGGTGCTGGCACTGGGCGCCTCGATGGGGCTGGCCAGCTTCATGGATGTGCCCTTTGTCTTTAGCCCCAGCGTGAATCTGATTGCGTTTGTTTTTTCGGCCGGTATTGGGGTGGTGTTTGGCTACTTTCCGGCGCGCCGGGCGGCTCGACTGGACCCGATTGAGGCGCTGCGGCACGAGTAGCTGAGCGCAGCTCACCGGTTGGTACGGTCGTCCGCTCGCGGATAATGTGGCGCCATGACTACTTTACTTACTCTTTTTCCGCTGGGCTGGCAGCACTATTTACTGGGTGGCATTTTTGTTGGTGCAGGCGTTGCGCTGCTGTATGTCACAACTGGCATGGTCGGTGGCGTGAGCTCGGTGTTTTCGTCCACTTGGTCCTATGTCTTTAACCGCCCGCATTTTCAGCAGACCCGTTTTACCGATTCACGCGTTTGGCGGCTGGTGTATTCGCTGGGGCTGGTTCTGGGTGCCTTCGTCTGGTGGCGCTGGGTGGACGGCTCTACGCCGCAAACAACCCGCGTGCCAATCTGGCAACTGGTGATCGGCGGCTTTTTGGTGGGTTATGGTGCACGCCTGGGCAACGGCTGTACATCTGGCCACGGTATCTGCGGTTTGGGTTCACTGCAAAAACCCTCGCTGCTGTCGGTGCTGACCTTCATGACCAGCGCCTTTGTGGTGGCTAATCTGATTCACAGGTGGCTGGCATGAGCGCCCCCACCATGACCCTGCCACGTTTTTCGTCCACTTTGGCCAGTGGCATGCTGTTTGGTTTTGGCATGGCGCTGTCGTCCATGATCCACCCCGAAGTGGTGCTGGGCTTCTTGCTGTTGAACGACATGGGCCTGATGCTGGTGATGGTCGGGGCCATTTCAGTGGCCGCGCTGGCCTTTAATCTGGCGCCGCGCTTGATGGGCAAGTCCCTGCTGGGCGATGCCTTCCACAAGCACACCAGCAATTACAACCGCCAAACCGCCATTGGCGCAGTGATTTTTGGCGCAGGCTGGGGGGTCTGTGGCGTGTGCCCCGGCCCGGCCATTGCCAACCTGGGCACCGGCAATTGGGACCTGCTGTGGGCGCTGGGCGGCATTGTGGTGGGTGCGCTGGTGCATGGGCTGCAGGCCAAGAAATAGCGTTTGGCTCGGGTGACTCTGCCCGATGACGTGCTTCGTTCAGCGATCTTGAACGCCTGACTGATAAGCGCTCACTGCTATCACCTTTGAAGCAGTTGAGCCACCGCCTGCGGGTAAATCAGATGCTCTTGCGTCAGCACCCTGGCCGCCAGCGTGTCGGCGGTGTCACTCGCTAACACGGGAACCACCGCTTGCGCCAGGATCGGGCCGTGGTCCAGCTCCGCCGTCACCTGGTGCACGGTGGCACCGGCAAACTTGCAGCCGGCATCAATGGCCCGTTGGTGCGTGTTCAACCCTGAAAAAGCTGGCAACAAAGACGGATGAATGTTGACCAGATGCCCGTCGTAGTGGCTGACAAAACCCGGCGTCAGAATGCGCATGAAGCCGGCCAGCAGCACCAGCACCGGTTGATCAGGTATCCCAAAGCGGTCAATACACTGCGTCAGGGCCGTGTCAAACGCCTCTCGGCTGGCAAACTGCTTGTGATCCAACACCTCGGTGTGAATACCCTGCTCTTTTGCCCAAGTCAGGCCCTTGGCGTCGGCCTTGTTGCTGATGACAGCCGCCACGCGGGCGCCCCATTTGTCAGCCCAGCCTTCACGTTTGGCGGCATTCACGATGGCCGCCATGTTGGAGCCGCCGCCTGAGATCAAAATAACGATGTTTTTCATAAAGATTGAATTATGACTTTGACCCCACACCCCCTGCCCGAATCCACCCCAGCCCAGAGCCTGATCCTGACGCCCGTCGAGGCCCGCGT
>JAIFMR010000234.1 GCA_020048255.1 Rhodoferax sp.
GGCTCATCAGCCAGCAGCACGGCGGGCTGAACCACGAAAGCCCGCGCCAGCGCCACCCGCTGCTGCTCACCACCCGACAGCACTTTGGGGTAATGTCCCAGGCGTTGCGACAGGCCGACGCGTGCCAGCATGTCGGTCGCCGCCTTGCGTGCATCGCGTCGGTTGGCTAACTCCAGCGGTAACATAACGTTTTCAAGAGCCGTCAAGTTGCCCAGCAATTGGAAGCTTTGAAACACAAATCCAATTTTTTGAGCCCGCAGTTCCGCCCTTGCATCCTCTGTGATGGCAAACAAATCTTGTCCGGCCAGGCGAACGGTCCCGCGGCTGGGTGTATCCAAACCAGCGATGATCGACAGCAAGGTGCTTTTGCCTGAGCCCGAGGCACCGACAATAGCCACTGTTTCTCTCTGATTCAAACGAAAATCGATATCCCGCAAGATGTCGAGCTCACCGGTGGAGTCGACGACAGACTTGAAAACGTGCTCGACCGAAATAATGCAATCTGACAGCTGGCCGTCGCAGGGATTAACAGCTCTGTGCTGGCAGCCCAGGCACCTGTTGCCAAAAAGCCGGGCATTCCAACGATTTTGGTGGTGGGCGACTCACTGAGTGCCGAGTATGGCCTCAAGCGTGGCACCGGCTGGGTTGCCCTGCTGGAGAAGAAGCTTGCTGTAGAAAAGGTCGAGGCCAAGGTGGTGAACGCCAGCATCAGCGGCGACACCACTTCAGGTGGGCGGGCACGCTTGGGCGGTTTGCTCAAGCAACATCGACCCCACTTGGTAGTGATCGAGTTGGGTGCCAACGATGCGCTGCGCGGCTTGCCACTGGCCATGACCCAGGACAATTTGACCGTGATGACACAGGATGCCCAAAAGGTGGGTGCCCGGGTCTTGTTGCTGGGTATGCAAATGCCACCCAATTACGGGCGCGAGTATGGCCAGCAATTGACCGACATGTATGCCCAGGTGGCCAAAGCCAACAGGGCGTCGCTGGTGCCCTTTTTTCTCAAAGGGGTAGCTGATGTTCCCGACAGTTTGAAATGGTTTCAGGCGGACCGGATCCATCCCCTGGAGGCGGCGCATCCGGTGATATTGGCCAACATCTGGCCCGAGCTCAAGAAAGGATTGCGATGAGCCTGACCCCGATACCAGCTGCCGACGTCATCCATCGACTCAGCGAATTTGATGCCATCATTGACGCTCGCAGCGAAGACGAATTTGCAGAGGATCACCTGCCGGCTGCCGTGAACTGGCCGACCCTGAACGACGAACAACGCCGCGACGTGGGCACGCAGTACAAACAGGTCAATCCGTTTGAAGCCCGTAAACGCGGCGCCGTCATGGCCGCACGCAATATTGCTGCGCACATTGAGCGCGAATTGATGGACAAACCGAAAGACTGGAAGCCATTGATCTATTGCTGGCGCGGCGGGCAGCGCAGCGGGTCCTTGTCACTGGTCTTGGGCCAAATCGGCTTCCGCGTGACCTTGATCGAAGGCGGCTATAAGGCATTCCGGGCGGCTCTTGTGCAAGATATTGACCGGCTGGTGCCGCCATTGCGTTTTCAAGTGGTTTGCGGCCCCACAGGTTCCGGCAAAACCCGCTTGTTGCAGGCGTTGGCCCGTCAAGGCGCGCAGGTGTTGGATCTGGAGGATCTGGCCAACCACCGCAGTTCCGTGCTCGGCGGCATTCCAGGCCTGCCACAACCCAGTCAAAAACACTTTGACACACGGGTCTGGGATACCCTGCGTCGATTTGACCCGGCGCGGCCCGTTTATGTGGAGAGTGAAAGCAAGAAAGTGGGTAACGTCGCGATCCCCACCCGTTTGGTCGAACTCATGCGTCAAAGCCCCTGTCTGAATTTGCAACTGCCGGACACCGAACGGGTGGCGCTGTTGATGGAAGACTATGACTATCTGGTGCGCGATGTGGACTATTTTTGTGGACGTCTGGCAGTGCTGACCGCGCTCAAAGGACGTGCCGTGATTGAAGGCTGGCAAACACAGGCGCGAGCTGGCGAATTGGCGCAAGTGGTGCAAGACTTGCTCACCCATCACTACGACCCGTCTTACCTGCAGTCCATGCAACGCAACTTTGTGCAGTTCAAAGACGCAAAAATAATAGCGCCCAAGGACCGCTCCATGGGCGCTATGACCGAGTTGGCTTGTCAGGTTCTGGGCATTCTGTCAGGCAACGCGAGCACCTGAACCCACACCTGCGTGTTCAAACGGGCGGGTTACTGCCCTCTACCGGCGCATCGGCTTCGTTGTCGTTGTCAGGTGAATCAGAAGCAGCACCCTCACCCACCTTGCGCTGGGCTTTTTCTTTCAGCTTTTCTTCTTTCTTCTTCTTTTTTGCCAGTTCTTTCTGACGTTTTTCGTAGCCGTAATTAGGTGTTGCCAATGTGATCTTTCAAGTTAAGGTGTGCATTTTACCCGGTGGCTCAGCGCAGAACACGCAGCGCCTGATCCAGATCTGCCCGCAAATCATCGACGTCTTCGAGCCCGATCGAAAAACGCACCAGAGTGCCTGGTCTCAGATGCGCCGGCCAGTGGCTGCGCATGGTGCTCAATGCGTAGGGCATCACCAAGCTCACCGGGCCGCCCCAGCTGTAGCCAATTTTGAACAACACCAGCGCATCGCAAAACGCATCAACTTGCGCTTGGCTGTATTCAGGTTGAAAAATCACACTGAACAAACCCGCTGCTCCGCCGGGCCCCATTTTGCACAGTTGTTGCCAATGAAGATGACCTGGAGAATCTGGCAAAGCCGGGTGCAGGACCTGGGCAAATTCAGAGCGGTTCAGGCTCCAGTGTGCCAATGCCCGCGTGGTTTCGTCATGGGCCTTGTAGCGCAACACCAGGCTGGGCAGGCTGCGCAGGACCGCTTCGGCATCGTTGGCCGCCACGCCCAGCCCCAAGCGCATGTGGCACAGCTTGATCTTCATGTGCAGGCGCTCATCGGTGGTGATGATGCTTCCCATGAGCACATCGCCGCCGCCACTGGGGTACTTGGTCAGGGCGTGGGTCGAGATGTCAACAGACACAGCCGGTTGGAGGCCAGGCTGTAGGTCAAATGGCTGAAACGCCAAGCCCGCCCCCCAGGTGTTGTCCAGCGCGCAAAGCACACCTGCTGCCTTGCAAATATGCACTTGCGCCACCAGGTCTGGAAACTCCAGAGTCACCGAGCCCGCGGCCTCCAGCCACACCAGACGGGTTTGTGGCCCGATTTTGTCAGCCAAGTCCTGCGGCTGCATGCTGTCATAAAACCGGTGGGTGATGCCCCAGCGCGCCAATTCACCCTCAGCCAGCGCCTTGTTGGGGCCGTAGGCGTTATCCGGAATCAGTACCTCGTCGCCGGACTTCAGCAGGGCCAGCGCCACCGTGGCAATAGCCGCCAGGCCACTGGGCACCAGCAGGCATTGGTGACCGCCTTCCAGGGTGCACAGGCGTTCCTCCAGCGTGTAGGTGGTGGGCGTGCCGTGCAGGCCATAGGTGTAGGCAGTTTTATCCTTCCACTCAAAATGGCGCATGGCTGCCACATTGGGGAAATACACGGTAGACGCCTTGAAAACCCCGGGCTGGGGTGCCGCAAAACCTTCAGGCGGCGTGTAGGGATGGTGAATCAGTGAGGTACTGGAAACAGGCATGCGGGTCAAACGCTCCACTTTTGAATCAGTTGCTCGGGTTTCATGCTGTCGTAGCCTTCAAATGGCTGGTGAATCCACGGGTTGGTAGGCAAGAAATCGACACAGTAGTCCGGCGTGAACGTGGACAAGGCTTTGGTCCAGATCACCGCACTGCGCAGCTCGGTGATAGGTTTGTAGTTGTTCTTCAGCTGCTCAATCACGGCATTGAGCGTGTGGCCGGAGTCGGCCAAGTCATCCACCAGCAGCACCTTGCCAGCAATCTGACCTTTGGGCGTGGTGATGTAGTGGGCAATATCGAGCTGGCCTTGCACTGTGCCCGCCTCAGAGCGATAGGAGCTGGTGGACATGATGGCCAGCGGCTTGTCAAACACCCTCGACAAAATGTCCCCTGGACGCATGCCACCGCGTGCCAAACACAAAATGGTGTCGAACTGCCAGCCTGACTGGTGCACCTTGATGGCGAGCTTTTCGATCAGGTTATGGTACTCGTCGTAGCTCACATACAGGTGTTTACCGTCTTCTGTCAACATGAAGTGCTCCTGAAAAAATAGCTTATTACGCAACAAAGATGTGGGCTAGAGGCCAATTTCATTTACAAGGATGGCCGGGCAGCAGCTTGAGCTGCCCAGCCTTCAGTCTGCCAGATAGGGGTGGCGCATCATGATGGTGTGTTCGCGGTCCGGGCTGGTGGACACAATATGAATCGGCACCCCGGTAACCTGTTCAATGCGCTGCAAGTACAAACGGGCGGCAGTGGGCAGCTTGTCGTATTGGGTGACGCCCACGGTACTGTCACTCCAGCCCTCCAAGGTCTCATAAATCGGCTTGCAGCGGGCAATGTCGTCCGCACCCATGGGCAAGATGTCGGTGATGGCACCGTCAAGTTCATAGCCCGTGCAAAGTAGCAATTCCTTCAAGCCATCGAGCACATCGAGCTTGGTGATGCACAGTCCGGTGAGGCCATTGACCTGAGCAGAACGCTTGAGCAAAGCCGCATCAAACCAACCACAGCGCCGGCTGCGCCCGGTGGTGACACCCTTCTCGGCGCCCACCGTGCTCATGTGGTAGCCCGGTGTGCCCGGTACCTCCCAGTCCAACTCAGTGGGAAAAGGCCCGCCACCCACACGCGTGCAATAGGCCTTGGTGATCCCCAAAATATAGTGCAGCAAGCCCGGACCCACACCGGCACCAGCGGCGGCGTTACCCGCCACACAGTTGCTGGACGTGACAAAGGGGTACGTGCCGTGGTCGACATCGAGCAGCGTGCCTTGTGCACCCTCGAACAACAGGTTTTCACCTTTGAGGTGGGCGTCGTTGAGTTCACGTGACACGTCGGCCATCATGGGCTTGAGCAGTTCGGCGTGGCGCATTGCCTCGTCATAGACCGGCTGGAACAACACCTCGCCGTCTTTCATGTAGGGCGCCAGACCCGGGCCAAAGTCAAAAGTTTTGGAATTGAGGTAGGTGGTCAGGACGTGGTTGTGTAAATCCAGTAGATCGCGCAATTTACTGGCAAAACGCTCGGGGAATTTCAAGTCTTGGACTCGCAAGGCGCGTCGGGCAATCTTGTCTTCATAGGCTGGGCCAATGCCGCGACCAGTCGTCCCAATCTTTTCGCTGCCGCCCTGCTCGCGGGCCGCTTCACGGGCCACATCTAGCGCTGCGTGAAACGGCAGGATCAGTGGGCAAGCTTCACTGACGCGCAAGCGCGAACGCAGCTCCACCCCGACTTTTTCCAGCCCCGCCATTTCTTCAAATAGTTTGGCGGCTGACAGCACCACACCGTTGCCGATATAGCACTTGACGCCCGGGCGCATGATGCCACTGGGAATCAGGTGCAAAGCGGTTTTCACCCCATTGATCACCAGCGTGTGACCAGCGTTGTGGCCGCCCTGAAAACGCACTACACCTTGGGCACTCTCAGTCAACCAGTCCACCAGCTTGCCTTTGCCCTCGTCGCCCCATTGGGTACCGACGACCACCACGTTACGTCCTTTGATTGCAGTCATTTTGTTTCGCTTTAGTTCAATAGATGGCTTGCACAAGCCATTGCCCCGCCACATGCAGCAGTTCGCGGTCGCAATGGAATTCGTCAACTTCGCTTTCATGGCCGGGCAAGACGCAAACCACCACTTCACCGCGCGAACGCAGGGCGGCTACAGCCGCCGCCAGAGTTGGCTCGTCTTGCCAGGGGGCTCGAATGGCCGCTTGCAGGGGTCTGGGATGAACGGCACCCACCAAGGCCTTGATATCCAGGCTGAAACCCGCAGCGGGTCGATCTCGACCAAACACCGCCCCCACCTGGTCATAGCGCCCACCCCGCGCCAAAGCACCGGTGCCACCTGGCGCATAGATGGCAAAACGGGCCCCGGTGTAATAGGCGTAACCTTGCAGATCCGCCAAATCAAAGGTCACCTGAACGCCTTTAAAATGGCTGGCCAATTGCTTCAAATTGTGTAGTGCTTCACGCACACCCGACAAGGGCTCCAAGGCTTTTTCAGCCTCGTCCAAAACGGAGGCGTCACCGTACAACTGAACCAGGGTCAACAAACCCTGACGCACTTGTATCGGCAAATCGCGCGTCAGGCTGGTGAGTTCAGGGCTGTCTTTGGCAGCCAGTGACCAGACGGGCATCTGCCAGGTCCACACTGGGGGAAAGCACCCGCGCCGCTGCGAGGCAGTCCAGCGCCAACGTGAGGACCTCGATATCCGCTTCCAGTCCTGCATGGCCATAGATTTCGGCGCCAAACTGCATCGGCTCCCGGGTGGCATGCGGCGCGCTAGGACGGGTGTGCAAGACCGGCCCGCAGTAACACAAGCGTGTCACACCCTGGCGGTTCAACAGATGGGCATCAATGCGAGCGACTTGGGGCGTGCTGTCGGCGCGCAAACCCATCATGCGGCCCGAAAGCTGATCCACTAGCTTGAAGGTTTGCAAATCGAGTGCTTCACCGGCACCGGTCAGCAAGGACTCCAGATGCTCCAGTAGCGGTGGCATGACGAGTTCGTAACCATAACACCGGGCCGTGTCCAGCAGGTCTCGACGTAGTTCTTCGATGTGCCTTGCTTCAGAGGGCAAAACATCGGCAATGTGATCCGGCAGGACCCAAGCAGACATGTGGTGGAGGTGGGCTGTTAAAACCCAGATTTTACCGGGCGAATGTCGCTGATTTTGTTAAATCAACCACCAAATCGACACAACACCTAGCAGCAAACTGCACAAGCCGAAAAATCGCAGCTGGCCATCGTCCAGGCGCAAAATTTGCTGAATGGTTTGACGCCAGGTGGCTGGCGACACAAAGGGCATGAAGCCCTCAATGATCAGCACCAGAGCGATGGCGAGCCAGAAGGTGGTGCCATCCAAGCCACCGTCCATGGCTATTTTTTACCCGCAACCGCAGGGCCGTTGCCGCGCATGGTCTTGAAAAAATCAGAACTGCTCGGGTCCAGCACCATCACGTCACTCTTTTTGGAGAAGCTCGCCTTGTAGGCGTCCAGGCTGCGGTAAAACTGTGCAAACTGCGGGTCACGGCCAAAGGATTCGGAGTAAATGCGCGCGGCTTCGGCGTCGCCCTCACCCTTGATCTTCTGGGCGTCACGGTAGGCATTGGCCACCGTGACCTCGCGCTGACGATCCGCATCTGCACGGATTTTTTCACCTTCGGCACCACCGGTCGAGCGTAACTCGTTGGCGACACGTTTACGTTCCGCTTCCATTCGACGGTAAACCGACTCGGTGATGGCGTCGACATAGTCCACACGGGTGATGCGCACGTCCACCACATCAATGCCCCAAGGCTTGGCACCTCGCACCTGGCTCAGGACCTCGCCCTTCACATCGTCCATCAAAGCTTCACGCTTGGCTGACAACAACTCCTTGACCGTGCGTTTGTTGATTTCTTCCTGAAAGGCGTTGCGCACCACGCGGTTCAGTTGGCTGGCACCTGCGGCCTCGGTGGTACCGACGTTGCGGATGTATTGGGTTGGCTCAGAAATTCGCCAGCGAACATACCAGTCAATCACCACACGCTGCTTTTCAGCTGTTAACACGGGTTCGTTGTCGGTGCTGTCCAGCGTCAACAAACGCTTGTCAATGTAAGAAACGTTTTGAAACGGCGGCGGCAACTTGAAGTTCAGGCCCGGCTCGGTGATCACGTCCTTGATCTGGCCCAAGGCAAAAACCACACCGAACTGCCGCTGGTCCACGACAAACAAGGTGGAACTGGCAATCGCCAAAACAAACAAAATACTTGAAAAAATAAAACCTAAGCGATTCATGGGAGCTCCTAGCGAGTTTCGCGCGTGCGTGCGCGCGCAGCGTCACGGGCACGGGCGTCTACGGGCACGGTCGGGTCAAGGGCCGGACTGGTGGGGTTGGCAGCGATCGGAGCAGGTGCAGCCGACACGTCTTGGGAGACTTGACCAGTCATCTGGACCAGCTTGTCCAAGGGCAAATAGAGCAAGTTTGACCCCTGCTTGGAGTCCACCATGACTTTGGTCACGCTGCTGTAAATTTGTTGCATGGTGTCGATGTACATGCGGTCGCGGGTCACTTGGGGCGCCTTTTGATACTCCACCAACACGGACTTGAAGCGTTGAGAATCACCTTGGGCCTGAGCCACGATCCGCGCCTTGTAAGCGTCAGCCTCTTCCTTCAGGCGCGATGCGGCACCGACTGCGCGCGGTATCACGTCATTGGCATAGGCTTGCGCTTCGTTCTTGGCTCGCTCACGCTCTTGCCCGGCTTTGAGCACATCGTCAAACGCCGCCTGCACTTGCTCGGGCGGACGCACGCCGCCTTGCTGCAAATTGATGCCCACCACTTCGATGCCCACTTTGTAGCGGTCGAGTATCTTCTGCATCAGTTGCCGCACCCTGGGTGCAATCTGGTCGCGTTCATCAGACAGGGCGCTGTCCATACGCATCTTTCCGACCACTTCACGCACCGCCGTTTCGGCAGCCTGCACCACCGCATCGGCGGGGTTTTTGCTCTCAAACAGAAATGCCCGAGCGTCATTGAGCCGGTATTGCACGGCAAACTTGATTTCGACGATATTCTCGTCTTCCGTCAGCATGGCGGACTCGCGCAAACCCGTTGCCTTGATGATGGTGTCACGGCCCACATCGACCGACCGGATCTGGGTCACAAACACCAATTCGTGACGTTGCACCGGGTAGGGCAAACGCCAGTTGAAACCTGCACCTGCCGTCGAGTGGTATTTGCCAAATTGAGTAATGACGGCTTGCTGACCCTCCTGCACGATAAAAAAGCCGGTCCCCAGCCAGATCAGCACGGCCACACCGGCAATCAGGCCCGCGCCAATACCGGCGCTCTTCATGTCAGGTTGAAAACCACCTGGACCGCCAAAACCGCCTCCGCCTGATCCGCCCCCAGACGGCGCGCCGCGACCCGGCTGTTTCGAATTACCAAAAAGACCCCCGAGCTTGCGGTTGAAGTCACGCCACAGTTCATCCAAATCGGGCGGGCCTTGATTGGGACCTTGCCGCGGCTTGCGCTCTTCGGTGTTGCGGGGTGGTGCCTCGGGTGGGTTAGCTTGGGGACGATCGGCATCGCCACTGGCGGTGTCAGCAGGTTTGTCATCGCCACGACCCCACCTGGGGTCATTGAGATTGAACATTCCTCTGATGCGTTGCGGCACGAGTGCCAGGCTAAAAGCGGGTAATTGAAGTTTCATCGGATCAACTCTTGTCTAATGGAGGGCGATTGTGCCGAATCAGGTGTCAGCCTCAAGAGTTTGAGGGAAATGCGAAGCGGGCGGCGCAGTGGTCTTGGCAAGAACGGCATCTGTCAACAGTTGGCGCAACTCTGCCAAACCTTCGCCAGCCTGAGCACTTAAAAAGATTCGGGGGGTCAACTTGCCATCAAGCTCATAGCTATCCCGCAGAACCGATGGGCGGCAATCGGACGCAACCGCGTCGAGTTTGTTAAACACCAGCACTTGAGGCACATCGCCAGCGCCGATCTCATGAAGTACCCGTTGCACCTCGGAGATTTGAGTCAGGTAGTTTTCGCTCGAAAAATCAACCACTTGCAAAAGGAGGTCAGCGTCCACGGCCTCCTGCAAGGTCGCCTGAAACGCATCGATGAGTCCGTGCGGCAAATCACGAATGAACCCCACGGTATCCGACAGAGAAATCATGCGACCAACGTCGCCGAGGTAAAGCTGGCGGGTGGTTGTATCCAAGGTGGCAAACAATTGGTCTGCCGCGTAGGCACGCGCCTTGACCAAGGCGTTGAACAAGGTGGACTTGCCTGCGTTGGTGTAACCCACGAGGGAAATATTGAAGGTATCCCGACGGTCACGCTGTCGCCTTTGCGTGTGGCGCTGGCGTTTGACTTTGATCAGGCGCTCCTTGATGCGCTTGATGTTGTCACCAATCATCCGGCGATCAAGTTCGATCTGGGTTTCACCGGGGCCACCGCGCATACCGATACCGCCACTTTGACGTTCCAGGTGCGACCAGCGGCGGACCAGCCGGGTGCTCAAGTATTGAAGCCGGGCCAGTTCAACTTGCAATTTGCCCTCGTGACTGCGCGCACGCTGTCCAAAAATTTCAAGAATCAGCAAGGTTCGGTCGTTGACGGGCAACTCCAGATGGCGTTCCAGGTTACGTTGCTGGGCCGGGCTCAAACTTTGGTCAAACAAAATTTCCTGCACACCCAACTGAGCGGCGAGCATCTTGATTTCGTCTGCTTTGCCACTGCCAATGAACAGGGCTGCATCTGGCGCACGGCGTTTGCAAGTCACCCGGGCAACCGGTGTCAAACCAGCAGTCTGGGCTAGCAGGCCAAGCTCTTCTAACTCGGCATCAAAGTGGGGAAGTCCAAAATCAACACCCACCAGCAAGGTGGGTGTTGTCTTGTGCTCAGGCTGCGGCAGGTTGGTCACCCTCAGCGGCTGTGAAATTAACGGCACGCCCAGGAACGATGGTGGATATGGCGTGTTTGTAGACCATTTGAGTCACAGTGTTGCGTAGCAGCACCACGTATTGGTCGAACGATTCGATTTGCCCTTGAAGCTTGATCCCATTGACAAGATAAATAGAGACTGGAACATGTTCTCGACGCAGGGTGTTGAGAAAGGGATCTTGCAAAAGTTGGCCTTTGTTGCTCACGATATTCTCCGTGTTCGGATAATTAAAGAAGAGTTCACGATACCACAGACATGTGGTTCATTAACGTCAGATACTGCAAAGCCTTGACAAATTTGTACGATTAGAAGCGTTCAAAGGGGTCAATTGGCCTTGTCTGCGAATGGGTTGGCCGAGGTTTTCATCTCGATGCGCAACGGCGTTCCCACCAAGTCGAATTCCTTGCGAAAACGACCCTCGAGAAAGCGCTTATAGGCCTCTGTCACATGCTCCAGCGAGTTGCCATGAATCACAATCACCGGTGGATTCATACCCCCTTGATGTGCGTAGCGTAACTTGGGCCGGTACATGCCAGCGCGTTTGGGGCTTTGAAATTGCACGGACTCCAATAACAAACGGGTCAACACGGGCGTCGACATTTTGCAGTTGGCCGCTTTGTAAGCCTGAGCAATCGACGCCCACAAGGGACCCAGACCCTGGCGTTTCTGAGCCGAAATCAGATGCATGTTGGCAAACTTGAGGAAACCCAGACGTGTTTCGATCGAGCGTTTGACCAGTTCTCGCTGGTAGTCATCCACCGCATCCCACTTGTTGACCGCCAGCACCACAGCTCGGCCATTTTCAAGGACGTAGCCGGCAATGTGTGCATCCTGGTCCGTCACGCCCTGGGTTGCATCAATCAGCAGCAAAACCACATTGGCCGACTCAATGGCTTGCAAGGTCTTCACCACCGAGAATTTCTCGATGGCTTCAAATACCTTGCCACGGCGCCGCAGGCCGGCCGTATCGATCAACTCGAATTTTTGGCCGTTGCGTTCAAAGGGAACAGATATGGCGTCCCGTGTGGTGCCTGGCAAATCAAATGCGACCAGCCGCTCTTCACCCAACCACACGTTGATGAGTGTGGACTTACCCACATTCGGGCGACCCGCCACAGCCAGTTTGATCACACCGGGTTCAGCTTCGACCGGTGCATCGTCATCGTCCAGACTCAGTGGCGACAGGGCCAGATCGACCAGCGCCTTGATGCCTTGACCATGCGCAGCAGAAATGGCATGCACCTCGCCCAGGCCCAGTTCATAAAACTCCACCAATTGGGCACCTTCGAGCATGCCTTCAGCCTTGTTGGCAGCCAGAACGCAGGGTTTGCCCAAGCGGCGCAAATAGTTGGCGATGTCATGGTCTTGCGCCGACACGCCGCCGCGCGCATCCACCACAAAAATAACCACATCAGCCTCAGCGACGGCCTGGCGGGTCTGCTTGGCCATTTCCTTGTAGATGCCACTGGAGGCGTCGGGTTCAAAACCGCCGGTATCGATGACGATATATTCGTGTGCACCTTGCTTGCCGTTGCCGTAGTGACGATCGCGGGTCAAGCCCGCAAAATCAGCCACGATGGCATCACGCGACTTGGTCAACCGATTGAACAGCGTCGATTTACCCACATTGGGGCGGCCCACCAAGGCCAATACGGGTTTCATAGTGACTTATTGTTTCGCGTTATTCAGGCTGAAAGCCCAGCACGGTGCCGTTTCGCGTCACGACCACCAGAGTTTGACCGGCGGCTACGGGCGTGACACGCACTGCAGAGCCATCGGTCGGCCGACGCGTCAGAAGACTGCCATCCGAGCGAGATACAAAATGAACCAAACCGGATTCATCACCCACCACTACAGAGCGACCCAGCACCAAAGGCGCACTCAAATGGCGGTAACGCAGCCGGTCACTGGACCAGGCTGACCCACCGTCAGCGAGCCGCCATGCCATCAGGCGGCCATCTTCTTCGACGCCATAAACCAGTTTGTCATCCCCCTGCAGTCCGACGGATCCAGCGGCAGTCTGCTTCCAGATGACGTTACCTCGCGTCGTGTTGACGCAGCCCACAGCGGCTTGAAAGGCCCGCGCGCAAACCACTTGGGCATCGCGGCTGACACCCGCTACCAGGTCAACCAGGCGCTCCACATCATTGGTTCCCCGTGGTGTGGCAATGGGTGCCTCCCAGACGACAGCGCCGTTGAGCGGATTGAGCCCCGCCAGGCGACCTGCCAACCCCACGATCAGCGTATTACCGACTGCACTCAGCACGCCAGCTTGTCGCAAGACCAGTGCTTCACCGGGTCGCTGATCAGACCAAAGTTTCTTCCCAGAAAGAGCATCAAAAGCGCTGACGCTGCGATCTGCACCCAGCACAAAAACACGCGCGCCAGCCACCAGTGGTGCCGTAAACACCTGGGTGGTCAAGCGCGATCGCCAGAGTTCACGGCCCGCTTCCATGGTCACCAGCTCATTTTCCCGATTGACGATCGCGGCGTAACGCCCATCGCTGCCCACACCGGCCGAAA
Organism: Rhodoferax sp.; assembly: GCA_020048255.1. GTDB lineage: Bacteria > Pseudomonadota > Gammaproteobacteria > Burkholderiales > Burkholderiaceae_C > Rhodoferax. Next base: position 13,104 of record JAIFMR010000234.1, read on the forward strand.
CACCTCCGCCCAGATTGAGCTGCCACAACGTGGCCCCGGAGCTGGCATCCATGGAAACCACCGTGCCATTGGAACCCGCCAAGGTGATGACATTGCCCTTCACAGGAACACTCAGGGGGAAGTCCACCTGGCCAATTTTGGTAGTCCAGGCCGTTTTGATGCCCATCAGGGCGGGATCGCTACCTAGGTCTGCCGCCTTCGGTGCGTTGGAGCCGCTGGAACAGGCGACCAAGCCACCCATGGAAGCAGCAAGCAAACAGATTTTGCTGAAATGTAGAACGCCGGTTGTTGTTGTCATCAGTTACTTTCCGTTGGCTGTCGCCACTTGGTCTCGTGCCTGTACGTCGACACCCAAGGCGTTGAGCTTGACTTCGACCAGTCGACGGTATTCTGCGCGGGCATCAAACAACTTGTAGGCCTTTTCATACTCGGCCAGTGCCAGTGGCTTGTTGCCTTGCAGCATCAGGATGTCGCCTTTTCGATCGGCCACCAGGGCTTCAAAGCCAGCAGGAAACGTGCCGCTTAACTGACTCAGCGCGCTGTCATAGTTCTTTGACTCCATGAAGAGTCCAGACAACCGGAGTTTGGCTACTGATTGATAACCGGCGTCCGATGACTTTTCAGCGACCCAAGTCAACGCCGATTTGGCGGCGTCAAGTTTGCCAGCCACAACATACTGTTTGGCGACCAGTAGCCCGGACTGCTGGGCGTAGGAGGTAGAGGCAAAGCGCTCTTTCATGTCGGTGAAAACACGGTCAATTTTGGCCATATCACCCGCTTGAATCGATCGCTCAACTTCATCAAAGAGAGCTGCCGCCTGTGTGGCCTGACTGCGCTGCCAATAGTTATAAAAATTCCAACTCGCAAAACCAGCCAAAATGACAATCAATGCCCAGGTGATCGCGTTGCCATACTGTTTCCAGAAATGCTTGATCTGATCAAGCTGCTCCTGTTCTTCTAAATCCAAATGATTTGCCATGACGTCACTTTGCTAAAAGGAAGATTGTAGGGTTGGCGCCCAAGTAGACAGAGTCGCCAGGGGTTGCGTCACTTGCTGTGTAGTGGCATCCCGCAATGGTTTGATGGTGACCTGCTGGGCTTTGACCTCATCAGGGCCGAAAATCAGGGCAAATCGGGCACCGCTGGCATCCGCGCGCTTGAACTGACTTTTCATGCTGCCCATGCCTTCTGGCGTGCTGGTGTGCATCTGAACGCTGATGCCAGCGGTACGCAAGGATTGCAAAGTCGTCAAAACCAGGGGCATGGCAGCATGATCGGTGACGATGGCATAGGCGTCCAACCGGGGTTCTGTCGCAACCAAGCCAGCTGCTTTGGCAAGCTCCAACACCCGGTCGACGCCCAGAGCCCAGCCCACTGCTGGTGCAGGTTTACCGCCCAGTTGTTCAAACAAATAATCATATCGGCCGCCCGCGCAGACCGTACCTTGGGAGCCCAGCCGATCGGTGGTGAACTCAAACACCGTCAGGTTGTAATAGTCCATGCCCCGAACCAGCCGAGGGTTCACGGTATAGGCCACGCCATTGACATCCAAAATCGATTTCAAGGTATTGAAATGCGCCAAAGACGCCTCACCCAGAAAATCAAGCAACTGGGGCGCTGAATTCACGATGGGCTGCATGGCCGGATTTTTGGTGTCCAGGATCCGCAAGGGATTGCTGTGCAAGCGGCGGCGGGCGTCTTCGTCCAGCGCGTCAAGATGCTGCTCGAAATAGGCGATCAGGGCCTGTCTGTGGGCCAGTCGCTCGGGGGGTTGACCCAAACTGTTGAGTTCCAGTCGCACGTCCGTCAAACCGATTTCGGCCCACAGGGCTGTGGCCATCAGAATCAGCTCTGCGTCGACTTCCGCGCCAGAAAACCCCAGGGCTTCGGCACCAATTTGATCAAACTGCCGGTAACGGCCCTTTTGTGGACGTTCATGACGAAACATGGGACCCATGTAATAGAGCCGCTTGCCACCGTCGTACAGCAGACTGTGCTCCAGCGCGGCCCGTACCACACCGGCGGTGGCCTCTGGGCGCAAGGTCAGGGAGTCCCCATTGAGCCGGTCCTCAAAGCAATACATTTCCTTCTCGACTATGTCTGTAACTTCGCCCAGACCACGGACAAACAGGGGCGTGCGTTCCACAATGGGCGTGCGAATGTTGCGATAGGCAAACCGGGCCATCAGGTCACGCACCTTAGATTCAAACCACTCCACGGTCGCCGAAGCTGGTGGCAACAGGTCGTTCATGCCTTTCACGGCCGTCAGCTTGCCCACCGGGGCAGATGTTACTTTTTCAGTCATGGGTCTTTACATCAAGCCTTGGCAGCAACATGCACGCCAAAGCGTCGTTCAACATAGTTTTCTACGATGACCTGGAACTCTTCGGCAATAGATTCACCGCGCAAGGTCATGGCTTTTTCGCCGTCGATGTAGACCGGCGCAGCCGGAGCTTCACCGGTTCCTGGCAGGCTGATACCAATGTCGGCTTGCTTGCTTTCGCCAGGACCATTCACGATGCATCCCATCACAGCAACCTTCATGGTTTCAACGCCGGGATACTTGTTGCGCCAAACCGGCATCTGTGCACGCAAAAATCCTTCGATTTTTTGCGTTAACTCCTGAAATGTGGTGCTGGTGGTGCGACCGCAACCCGGGCAAGCCGTCACGCTCGGAACGAAAGAGCGCAATTCAAGCGATTGCAATATTTCTGTGGCAATCACCACCTCTTGGGTGCGCGATTCACCCGGTTGCGGCGTCAAAGATACACGTATGGTGTCACCAATGCCTTCTTGCAACAGAACAGACAAGGCCGCCGCAGACGCGACCGCACCCTTGGTTCCCATACCTGCCTCGGTCAGACCCAGATGCAAAGCGTAATCACACCGTTTGGAAAGCTCCCGGTAGACCGATATCAAGTCCTGAACACCGCTGACTTTGCAAGACAGCATGATTTGATTAGGATTCAAACCTAAATCAACCGCCTGCTGCGCAGAATCAATCGCAGAACTGATGAGGGCCTCGTACATGACCGGCTTGGCACCCCAAGGCGCTGCGCGCCGACTATTTTCGTCCATCAAATGGGCCAGCAGCTCCTGGTCCAGGCTGCCCCAATTCACCCCGATACGCACAGCCTTGTTCCAACGCACCGCGGCTTCAATCATCAATGCAAATTGCTTGTCGCGCTTGTCCCCCTTGCCAACGTTGCCCGGATTGATACGGTATTTGGATAAGGTTTGGGCACAGTCGGGGTAGTCCGTCAGCAAGCGATGACCGTTGTAATGAAAGTCACCAATCAGCGGGACATCCACACCCATGCGATCGAGTTGTTCCCGAATGAACGGTACCGCTTGGGCAGCCTCAGGCGTATTCACCGTCAAACGAACCATCTCCGACCCGGCCAGCGCAAGTTCCTTTACTTGAATGGCTGTCCCAATGACGTCTACCGTATCGGTATTTGTCATGGATTGCACCCGCACAGGCGCGTCACCCCCTACCGTGACACAGCGATTGCCCCAAGCCACCTTGGCTTGACGGGAGCGGCGGGCTTGCGCACGCGCAACGGTTATAGCAATAGGCTCGTCCATCACTTCACCTCAAATCGGGCCACATTGTCTTTGGCCAAGGGCATCAGGTCGAGCACCTGACCGCGTACCTTCACGGCAATCTGATCAGCACGGCCGACGACAACCGCCAGAGGCAACTGCCCAGAAACTCGCAAGACATCTCCCTGGGCGGTGAGCTTACGTAATTTTGATGTCCCTGTGGCATCGAAAACTTCAACCCATGAAACGCCGCTGGCCGTCATTTCAAGCAGCGCGGGCTGACCAACCGGCGCAGCATCGAGATCCTCTTTCACAGAGGCAACCAAAATTGGCGCTGAGGCGCCGGGGACACTGACTCCCGCGCTGTTTGTCGCTGCACTAGAGGCTGCCGACGTAGTCTCTGTGGGAGACAGGGGTACGGCACCGGCCATGCCGGTGGCCTGCATGGCCTTGTCTTGATCCGGGCTGTCGGTCTGCGTTGGTGGCATGACCGATTGAGGAGCGCTCTCTGTGGTTGACTCGGTAGGCCAAGCCAAGATGCCCCCGATCAACAACAGCAAAAATGCGACACCAAGTCCCAGTGGACTCATCAGATTGGCGGACAGTTTGCTGTGCGAACTGGTGCCGGAGTCTCTGAATGCGGCGTTTAACCCGGTATCTGTGGGTTTGATATGCGCGGCAGGCGCACCAGGCAGGCTGCTCATGATCGCCGTCGCATCGACTTTCAGGGCTCGACAAACGCTCAGCGCCAATGCCCGCACGAAAACCATGTCAGGAAGCAACTCATAACGACCGGCTTCCAAAGCCTCGAGTTTTTTCACCGGCACTTTGAGGGCCACTGCCAAGGCGCCAATATGAAGTCCTTGCGCCTCGCGAGCGGCTCTCAGCAAGCTGCCTGCTTGCGCTGATGGCGCGGTTTCGTTTGTGCTGACCATCTGACTCTCTTCACCTGACTCAATCATCAAATGCTCCACGCTGATAAGACGCCGCCTCAAGCGACTGGGGAAACCGCTTGATCAGCTGGGTTGCCAGTTGATTCATGGCTTCCATGTTGGCCAAGCGTCGCTCAATCTTGACACCCAGCCAAAGCGTCTCGGCATTGGCCAGTTGGGTGTTGTTCAGGCGCCGAATATAAAACTGGGCGCGAATGTCGTCCCGCTTTTGATAAAGGACACTCGCCAAATTAAAACCTGTGACCGGATTAGCCGCGTCGTATTCGTAAGATTTGATCAAACTGGCTTCTGCTTCAGAAAGCTGCCCCGCCTTGAGTTGACACAAACCTAGGGCCATGTAGGTCTTGGCGCGCTCGCCATAGAGCGGGTTAGCCAAAGCCTGGTTAAAAAACTGCAGTGATTGAGGGTAGCGTCCCTCCTGGCACTTCAACCATCCCATGTTGTGCAACACATTGCTGTCACGCGGTTGTAAAGCCAGTGCCTTGTTGAAGCTCTCCTCGGCTACCGCGTACTCATTGAGCCGCATATAAATCAAACCACGCAGACTGAAGGCATCCGAGTAGCTGGGGTCCACCGCGATCGCTTGCTTGATTTCATCCAGGGCGATGGTTGTCTTGCCTTGTTCAAAATAGCCGAGCGCCAACTCAACTCGAATGCGTGCCCGCTTGCGCTGCACAGACTCATCAGAGTCCGTGATGATGTCACCACGGCTGCCGCTGCCCTGGCTGCTATCGGGTGAGCTGGCACAACCGCTGAGCGCCGCAGAGCCCACCACAGCAACGACTCCCAAAAACAAGGTCAGGCGTATCAATGGTTTTTGATTCATGATCACTTTCATTGTTCAACTTTTGCAATGCTTTGATTTACCGCCGGCGTCGCTACGGAATCGCGCCGGCGCGCCATGCGTACCATCACCTGGGTTCGGTCAACGACATCACCGGCAAGCTGACCACAAGCGGCGTCGATGTCATCCCCACGCGTCTTTCTGACCGTGGTCGTGATCCCTGAGTCACTCAAAATTTTTGCAAACTTCAGCACCCGCTCTTGTGTCGATCGTTTCAAGCCAGAGGCTGGGAACGGGTTGAACGGTATCAAGTTGAACTTGCACCAAGCAGCACCCTGAGAGCGGCTTCGAACCAGTTGCACCAGCTCCTGGGCATGCTCGTCGCGATCGTTTACACCATCGAGCATGCAGTATTCAAAAGTAATGAAATCTCTGGGCGCATGAACCAAATACCGCGTGCAGGCGTCCAGCAACTCATGCAGCGGATACTTCATATTCAGCGGTACCAGCTTATCCCGAAGGACATCATTGGGTGCATGCAAAGATACTGCGAGCGCCACTGGGCAATCCAGTGCCAGTCGGTCGATCATGGGCACCACACCTGATGTGGATACAGTGACGCGACGTCGAGACAACCCATAACCATGGTCGTCCAGCATGACCCGCAGTGCAGGCACCAGCGCGGTGTAGTTCTGCAAGGGCTCGCCCATACCCATCATCACGACGTTGGAGATCACCCGCTCTTCTTGTTTCAAATGCTTTCGCAAGAAATGCTCTGCGTACCAGAGCTGCGCCACAATTTCGCCCGTGGTCAGATTTCTGCTGAAGCCCTGATGGCCCGTAGAACAAAACCGGCAGCCCACGGCACACCCTGCTTGCGAAGAGACACACAACGTTCCCCGGTCATCCTCAGGGATAAACACCGTCTCAACCGCGTTACCACCACCCACGTCAAAGAGCCATTTGATGGTTCCATCAGCTGATATGTGCTGAGAAATGACATCCAGGGGGCTTATGTGCGCAACACCTGTGAGTTTGCCGCGTAGCGATTTAGCCAAATCGCTCATGTCATCAAATTGTTGCGCGCCCTTTTGGTGAATCCAACGGAACAATTGCACCGCACGGAAACGTTTTTCGCCAAGCTGCTGACAAAAGACAGCCAAACTCTCGAGGTCGTGTTCGAGCAGGTTGACTGTCATGTGGAAATCAGCGTGAGTAAACGTTCATGCCCGGGAAAAAGAATCCCACTTCGACAGTCGCGGTTTCAGCTGCATCGGAACCGTGAACGGCGTTAGCGTCAATGCTGTCAGCAAAATCGGCGCGAATCGTGCCTGGGGCTGCCTTTTTGGGATCGGTGGCACCCATCAGTTCGCGATTTTTCAGGATGGCGTTTTCACCTTCGAGCGCCTGAATCATGACCGGGCCAGAAATCATGAAGTCGACCAGGTCCTTGAAGAAGGGGCGTGCTTTGTGCACGGCGTAAAACGCTTCCGCCTCACCACGGGACAAATGAGCCATTTTGGCGGCAACAACCTTCAGGCCAGCGGCTTCAAAGCGAGCGTAAATTTGACCAATGACGTTCTTGGCAACGGCGTCAGGTTTGATGATGGAGAGAGTGCGTTCGATAGTCATGTAATTTCCTCGTCAATTAAAAAATAGGTGACACTTTGGTCAAAGCCTTCGATGTTAACCTGAACCCGTTGATTTTCTTGGACATTCAGCGGAATTCACCTTGACCACGGCCTGCTTTCACCAGGTCATGAGGTCAATTGTTTCTGCCACCCGTTCGACGACCTGGGCCAGAGCCACCACCGCGCTTTTTACCTGCCTCTTCCCGTTGGCGCGAAAAACTGTCGGCGCCTATGTATCCTAAAGAGGTCTTCATGGGATCAGGCTGATTGGCAGGTGCTGGCCCCCTGGATGACCGGCTGTTGCCACGCGTGGGCTTGTTACCTGTGCGAGAAGCCGGGTTGGGACTGCGGCCCGGAGGGCGACCGGATTTGGCGAGGTCAGATGCCTCGCGCGGGGCTTGTGCTTGAGCGGCGCGTGTCAACAGCCGGATATCGGCATCGTCCAGTTCGACCCAGGCGCCTCGTTTCAGACCACGGGGCAAAACCATAGAGCCATAGCGAATTCGAATCAACCTGCTGACTGCGTGGCCAACGGACTCCAGCATGCGGCGCACCTCGCGGTTGCGCCCCTCGGAAATGGTGACACGGTACCAGCAGTTGGACCCCTCGCCGCCACCGTCCTCGATGGAGCCAAACTGGGCCATGCCATCGTCCAGCCGCACACCGTCGAGCAACTTGCGCTTCTCTTCCTGATTCAGCGCACCTAAAACGCGTACAGCGTATTCACGCTCCAACCCAAATCTAGGGTGCATTAAATTGTTCGCCAGTTCACCCGAACTGGTGAACAGCAACAAACCCTCGGTATTCAGGTCCAGTCGGCCCACGGATTGCCACTTACCCTGAAACAACTTGGGCAGCCGTCGAAATACGGTGGGCCGATTTTGGGGGTCATCGTGACTGACGACTTCGCCTGCGGGTTTGTGATACGCAATGACTCGCGCCGGGGGCGGCGCGATTCTGAAACGGATGGGTTTGCCATTGACCTTCACATGATCGCCAAATTGGACTCGTTGCCCAATGTGGGCAGGTTCATTGTTGACGGTGATACGCCCTTCCAGGATGAGTTGCTCCATTTCCAACCTGGAGCCCATACCTGCCTGTGCCAAGACCTTGTGAAGCTTGGGCGACTCGGGCTGAGGGGGCAGAACACGCTTCAGCGGCACAATGTCCGAGCCATCTTCCTCGGCATCAAACAGGCCTGATACCACATCTTCGAAGCGGATCGCTTCATTGACCGGCGCAACTTCAGGGGGAAAAATAGGGGCCGATGACTCAGCATGGTGTTCTGTCATAGTGGATTCTCGTGAGGTACAGATTCAGGATGGAGCGATTGGCGGGATGGATCATCAAAACCATCCAGTTCAGGGGTGGTGGTCTGGAGCGATTGGGCCGCGGTCGGGTGTGGTGTTGGCTCTAGAACCTCAGGCAAATTTCTGGCGTCAGCCTCAATCAGGCCATCGAGCGTGTTCATGGTCGCTTCCAAGGGGGGCAATTGGTCCAGCGAGGCCAGTCCAAGATCATCCAGAAAATGACGTGTGGTCGCAAACAAGGCCGGGCGACCCACGGTGTCCCGATGGCCAATCACTTCGATCCATCCACGATCCTCCAACTGTTTGAGGGTAAGTGAGTTCACCGCGACACCCCGAATATCTTCAATGTCGCCTCGCGAAACCGGCTGCCTGTAAGCGATGATGGCCAGTGTTTCTAATGTGGCACGGGCATATCGGGGTGGCTTTTCAGGGTGCAAACGGTCCAGGTACGTCCGCATCTCCGGGCGGCTCTGAAATCGCCAGCCGTTGGCAACACAAACCAATTCGACACCGCGCTCAGACCATTCCTCTTGCAGATCCGACAAGATCAGCCGAATTGAATCGGTACCCAGTACATCACCTAGCAGCGTTCGCATGTCGCGAAGCGGCATCGGTTGCTGCGTGCAGATCAAGGCGGTTTCCAGGATGCGCTTGGCATCCAGCGTGTTCATGATGGGCTCATTCCTGTCAAAACACCCCGTGGTGTCAGCTAATAAGAAGTGGAAGACGTGTTCAAGACCGACAAGAGCATCGGTGGCACGCAAAAAACTGCTGTAGAGCAGCTTAAAAAGTGGCCAGATTGTACTTTAGACCCCAGCATTCGATGGCCTGGGCCAGATCTGATGGCGGCGGCGCCAGAAAAGCCAAGGCCTGCAAAGTCACCGGATGCACAAACGCCAAACGGGTGGCATGCAGCGCCTGCCTCTGCATGCCGGCAGCCAGCGCACCCCCATAGGTCACATCTGCCAGCAAAGGATGTCCGATCGACGCCATATGAACCCTGATTTGGTGCGTTCGACCCGTGTGCAAGCTGCATTTGACCAGGCATCCGGCGGCTCCACTGGAAAGACACTCAAAATCAGTTTGAGCCGCCTTGCCCGTCTGAAGCGTCAGATCAACCACCGCCATACGCAATCGGTTGACCGGGTCACGCCCCACGGCTGCATCGACGTGGCGCAACTTTGCGCCTAGCCAAGCGCGATGAGCCAGCGCCAGATACTGGCGTTTGACCTCGCGGGCGGAAATGGCTTGCACCAGAGCATCCATGACCGCCCGGGTTCGCGCAACCACCATCAAGCCGCTGGTATCCTTGTCCAGCCGATGCACGATGCCAGCGCGTGGCAGGTTAAAGGCCTGCGCATCAAACCCCAACAAACGGTTCATCAGCGTGCCACTCCAATTACCAGGCGCTGGGTGGACCACCATTCCGGCGGGCTTGTTGATGACCAGCAGATGTTCGTCCTGGTAAACCAGATCCAGCGGCAGGCTCTCCGCCTTGAAAGCCTGACTTTGCGGTGTCGGCCGCAGCTCGATCTGTCCGATGTCGGCCACCTTGACCTTGAAGGAAGCCTTCTCGATGACCTTTCCGTTGACAGATACCCCTCCCAAAGCGATGAGTTGCTGCAAATAATTGCGGGAAAATTCTGGCACCAGATCAGACAAAGCGCGATCAAGCCGCAGACCATGGTGTTCTGCACCAAAAGCCAAAGGCCTCAACTCCAGCTCCGGACCTTCCTCATCCAGCGTTTGTGCGTCGATCAAAGAAGGGGTGCCCGATATAATCAAAGTGTTTTTCAAGAAAGCTGCCTTACATGCCTGATGCCAAATTATCTGCTGTCCTTGCCTGGTCTTTGGCCTGTGGAGCACTGTTGTTGAGCGCGTGTTCAACAACACCCGTCGACCCCACGTCGGCCTGGAGCCCTAACAAAATTTATGCTGAAGCGAAGGATGAGCTCAGCACAGGCGCTTACGAAAAGGCCATTCCCCTCTTTGACAAGCTCGAAGGTCGCGCAGCGGGTACGCCCCTGGCTCAGCAGGCTCAGCTCGACAAGGCATATGCGCATTTCAAAAACGGTGAACCGGTGTTGGCCATCGCAGTGCTAGATCGTTTCATGAAGTTGCACCCCGCCAGCCCAGCGCTTGACTACGCGCTGTACCTGAAAGGTATTGCCAACTTCAACGATGATCTGGGGCTATTTTCTGCTTTAACTCGGCAAGATCTGGCTGAACGCGATCAAAAAGCGGCCAAGGAGTCCTTTGAATCGTTCAAAGAACTGACGACACGCTTTCCTGCCTCTAAATATGCCGCTGATGCCACTGCCCGAATGGCCTACATCGTGAATTCCCTGGCGCAGTCTGACGTGTATGTGGCACGTTACTACTATGAACGTGGCGCCTATCTTGCGGCGATCAATCGCGCGCAGACGGCCATCAGCGACTACCAGGGCGTACCCGCCTTGGAAGAAGCTTTGTTCATCATGGTGAAGTCCTACGACGCCCTGAAAATGACACAAATGCGTGACGATGCGCAGCGTGTTCTGGAGAAAAACTATCCTCAAACGCCCTACCTGACCCAGGGATTCAAAGTCAAGACCAAGCCCTGGTGGAAACTCTGGTGACCGTATGACAAACAAGGGTTACCGGTTGACTGCGGCCACGGGCATTCACAAGGGTGACCGTGATTACCAGCAGGACCAGGTCAGACTGCTGAGCCATCACCGGGTCAAGAGTTGTGTCATGGCCATATTGGCCGACGGCATGGGGGGGCGCAGCGGTGGTCGCAAGGCGTCTGATCAGGTCATGATGACGGCAAAGCAGTTGTTTGATCGCTATGTGCCGGGCACGGATGATCCCGTTGCCACACTCAGGCAACTGGTTCTTGAGGCCCACATGGTGATCCGGCTGACGGCGATCTCCTCTGAAGAAGAGCCGCACAGCACACTGGCCGTTTATTTGATCAACCCGGACGGCAGCTGTTACTGGGCCCACGCAGGGGACTCTCGTATCTACCATTTTCATGATGGGCAGATGATTGTGCGCACCATGGACCATTCGTATGTTCAAGCGCTGGTCAACCGAGGCGAACTGACGGCAGAGCAAGCCAGTGTCCACCCACAATCCAATGTACTGATGGGTTGTTTGGGCACCGAAAAGGAGCCGCCGATTGACACCCATTTCATCGCCAAACTACAACCGGGCGACACACTGATGTCATGCAGCGACGGTGTTTGGCATTACTTCAATGATCAGGAGTTAGGCTCAATACTATCCACGCTGTCGGCGCGGGAAGCCAGCGAGTTTTTGATTGAAAAAGCGCGCTCCAGAGCCCGAGGTGGTGGTGACAACCTGTCTCTTGCCATCGTCAAAGTAGAACCTCTGGCCGCTTGACGATACGCCAACGCTCGTCAGGGCGCTGAGATCGGTCCATTCCGTAGAGGGACCACGTCCGGCGATTTCGGTTGCTGGGCGGACACTTTTTCCTGGATGCGATTCATGGCCGAAAACGCTTTTAATTTTCGCTCCATCTCATTCAATACCAGTTCCTGCCGGCGCAGCGGATCCAGCACCGCCCTTCGATTCTGCCGTGCCTGATGCAGACAGTCAGACACCGCAAACCGGGCATAACACAAACGCTCCGACTGCAAAAAAGCACTCTCATGAATGGTGCGTTCAGCCGAAATACGCCGGCGCTCGGCGACCAAATTGATGGACTGTACTTCCTGAGCAAAGGCGTGAGATGCCGCTAGCATCAATCCAATCCAAAGTAGATAACAGGCCAGGTCTTTGGATTTCATGTCAGCTTGGTATCCACATCACGGCGCTCCAGCGCCAAAAATTCTGCCGACTGCATTTCATTGATACGTGACACCGTGCGCACAAATTCATGAGCCATCTGCCCTTCGGTATAAAGCTGTTCGGCTGGAACCTCTCCCGACATGATCAGTTTGACTCGCCGATCGTAAAGCACGTCAATCAGCCAAGTGAAACGCCTGGCCTCAGAGGACATTCTGGGGGGCATATGGGGCACATCGCTGAGCAGTACCGTGTGAAACTGCGTCGCCAACTCAAGGTAATCGTTTTGAGATCGTGGCCCACCGCACAGGGTTTTGAAATCAAACCAGACCAAGCCACCCGCCTTGCGCCGCGCGTAGATCATTCGAGATTCAATCTGCAAAACAGGGGCTTCGTCCTGAGTTTCGGCCAAGCGTTCAAACGCGTCCTGCATGGCCGCGTCAGCTGACTCACCCAGTGGACAGTGATACAGCTGCAGTTGTTCCAGGGTGAGTCCCCGGTAGTCCGTGCCGTTGTCCACGTTCAGCACAGTCAATTGCGAGTTGAGCATGGCAATGGCTGGCAACAGGCGATCCCGATTGAGCCCATTGGGGTACAGATCGTCTGGTTTGAAATTGGAGGTGGTGACAAATCCCACACCGTTATCAAACAGGGCGGTCAATAAACGGTCCAGAATCATGGCATCGGTGATGTCCGCGACATGAAACTCGTCAAAGCAGATCAGCCGGTATTTTTCTGAAATCTGCCTGGCCAGCACGTTGAGTGGATTGGCTGTGCCCCGCAAATTGGCCAGTTCACGATGGACTTCGCGCATGAACTCATGAAAATGCAGCCGTACCTTGCGTTTTAGTGGGACTGCACTGTAAAAGCAATCCATCAAAAAACTCTTGCCACGCCCCACACCACCGTACATGTAAACGCCGCGTGGAATGGGGGGGTGATTGATCAGCTTCTTCAATGCATTGGAGCGCTTATCACGAAACCGCCCCCACTCCCGAGCACAGGTTTCCAGAATTTGGATGGCCTTCAATTGCGCGGGGTCAGAGCTGTAGCCCCGCGCAATCAATTCCGCCTGGTAGGTCTTTCGAACAGTCACTGGAGTTCAGTTGCTACTATATAAATAGCTCTAGACCCTTTATTAATAAGGGCCAAGGGCACTTTACATATTCATGTCAAAAGTTCAGCGTGCGCTTGTCGACCGCGAGTGCAGCTTCTTTGGTGGACTCGCTCAGGGACGGATGCGCATGACAAATGCGGGCGATGTCCTCGCTGCTGGCCCGGAACTCCATGGCCACAACGCATTCAGCAATCAATTCGCTGGCCATGGGGCCGACGATGTGCACGCCCAGAATCTCATCGGTTTTGGCATCGGCCAGCATTTTCACCATGCCGGTGGTGTCGCCCAATGCGCGCGCACGTCCGTTGGCCAGAAACGGAAAAGTACCCGCCTTGTACGCCACGCCATCGGCCTTGAGTTGCTGCTCGGTGCGACCCACCCAGGCAATCTCAGGGCTGGTGTAAATGACCCAGGGAATGGTGTTGAAGTTGACATGGCCATGCTGACCCGCAATGCGCTCAGCTACCGCAACGCCCTCCTCTTCCGCTTTATGGGCCAACATCGGACCACGCACCACGTCACCCACGGCCCAGACACCGGGCAAATTGGTGCGGCAATCGCCGTCCACCACGATGGCGCCGCGCTCGTCAAGTTGTAAACCGACGGCTTCGGCATTCAAGCCAATGGTGTTGGGTACACGGCCAATCGAGACAATGAGTTTTTCGACATCCAGCGATTGGGCTTCACCCTTGGCATTGGTGTACGCAATACTCACGCCTTTTTTACTGGTTTTGATGTCGCCGACCTTCACACCCAGTTCAATTTTGAGCCCTTGTTTGTCAAAGGCCTTTTTGGCTTCCTTGGCAATTTGCTCGTCCACCGCACCCAAGAATGTTGGCAAACCTTCCAAAATGGTGACTTCAGCTCCCAAACGGCGCCAGACCGAACCCATTTCAAGACCAATCACGCCAGAGCCAATTAAGCCGAGCTTTTTGGGTGCGCTCTGGATGCGCAAGGCGCCGTCGTTCGACAGGATCAGTTCTTCGTCAAAAGGGGTTCCGGGCAGCGCGCGGGCGTTGGATCCTGTCGCCACAATGATCTGTTGACCCACAATGTTTTCTTCAGCCGCGCCAGTGACCTTAATTTCGTAGCCGCCATCTGCCACCTTAACAAACGAAGCGCGCCCATGGAAGAAGCTGATCTTGTTCTTCTTGAACAAGTACAAAATGCCGTCGTTGTTTTGCTTGACCACGTTGTCTTTGCGCGCCACCATTTTGGCCACATCCATCGCCAAGCCCTTGACAGTGATGCCATGGTCAGCGAAGTGGTGACTGGCTTGCTCAAAATGCTCAGTTGACTGAAGCAAGGCCTTGGAAGGAATGCAGCCCACATTGGTGCAGGTGCCACCTGGTGCCGGGCCGCCCTTGGCGTTTTTCCACTCGTCAATACACGCCACGTTTTTGCCCAGTTGGGCAGCCCGAATGGCGGCAATGTAGCCACCAGGGCCACCACCAATCACGATCACATCAAATTGCTTGCTCATTTTTTACTTTCTAATTTCCATGACTCACCGCCACGCCGTTGAATGAAATAACTCGTTAGCGACTAGCGACTAGCGGCGTGCGTTGGGTGTCTGACGCAGCAAAATCAAGGAGGAGGATTGGGGCTCACCCCAATCCGGGGGACATTTGCGGAGTCAGATACTCAATGCGCGCTGCGGGTATATGCGAATTACGCAGGTTTGATGAAGTGATATTTAGATATCAAACAGCAGACGCGCCGGATCTTCCAGCGCTTCCTTCATCGCCACCAGCCCCAGCACCGCTTCGCGGCCGTCAATGATCCGGTGGTCATAAGACATGGCAAAGTAATTCATCGGGCGCACCACCACCTGGCCGTTTTCAACCATGGCTCGGTCTTTGGTAGCGTGCACACCCAAAATCGCACTTTGGGGTGGGTTGATGATGGGCGTAGACATCATGGAGCCGAAGGTGCCGCCGTTGCTGATCGAGAAGGTACCGCCGGTCATTTCTTCCATGCCCAGCTTGCCATCACGGGCCTTGGTGCCAAATTCGGCAATCTTCTTCTCGATGTCCGCAAAACTCATCTGGTCGGCATTACGCAAAATAGGCACCACCAAACCCCGTGGTGAACCCACGGCAATACCCACGTCAAAGTAGCCGTGATAAACAATGTCTGTGCCATCTACCGAGGCATTGAGCACCGGGAACTTCTTCAAAGCGTGAACCGCAGCTTTGACAAAAAAGCTCATGAAACCGAGCTTGACGCCATGTTCTTTCTCAAAACGCTCTTGCATGCGCTTGCGCATCTCCATTACCGGCGCCATGTTGATCTCATTGAACGTGGTCAGAATGGCGTTGGTGGATTGAGACTGAAGCAAACGTTCGGCCACACGTGCGCGCAAACGGCTCATGGGAACGCGTTGCTCAGGGCGGCCGCTCAAGGCATCCGCCAAGCTGCTGGCTGGCGCTGCCACTTGAGGCAATAAAGGTGCTGAAGCCTTTGATGGTATTGCGGGAGCTGCTACAACTTTAGGTGCATCAACAGCGGCCAAAACGTCCCCCTTGGTGACGCGGCCATCCTTGCCAGTGCCAGCCACTGAGCCGGCAGCCAACTGGTTGTCTGCCATCAGTTTGGCTGCAGCGGGCATCGCCACGCCAGACATGGAGGAACTTGTTGCCACCGGCGCTGCCGGGGCAGCAGCCGCAGCCGCTGATACCGCAGCCATGGCCACCGTCACCGGTGCAGGTGTGGCCACGTTACCAGCGACACCCTCGGTGTCGATGCGGGCAATCAGTTGATCTGCGGCCACGGTGCTGCCGTCGGCTTGGACAATTTCAACAATCACACCGGCAGCAGGTGCGGGAACTTCCAGCACCACTTTGTCGGTTTCGACATCAATAAGGATCTCATCCACAGCGACAGCGTCGCCGACTTTTTTCTTCCATTGCAACAAAGTGGCTTCAGCCACAGATTCAGACAGTTGCGGGACTTTGACTTCTACGAGTGCCATAACAATTCTTTCAAAAAATAATCTTGAGGGTTTGCAAAGCGGGACAAGAACCCGCTGCAAACGGTTAACTGGGGGGCGACCTTACTTGGTCAAGATAAAGCCTTTGAGCTTGCCAAAGGCGCCTTCTACCAGCGCCTTTTGCTGCTCCTGGTGCAGATGGGAGTAACCCACCGCAGGCGATGCCGAAGCAGCCCGGCCGGAATACCCCAGCTTTTGACCCTCAAGCATGTTTTCGTGAATGTAATGCTGCACGAAGAACCAGGCGCCCTGGTTCTGCGGTTCATCCTGAGTCCACACGACCTCGGTGGCGTTGGGATACTTCTTCAATTCCGCTGCAAACGCCTTGTGCGGGAACGGATACAACTGCTCAATCCGAATGATGGCCACATCGTCTGCACCCTTTTCCTCGCGCTTCTTGGACAAGTCGTAATACACCTTGCCTGAGCAGGCCACCACACGCTTGACTTTGTCGGCCTTGAGTGCCTTGTTGTCAGGAATGATGGTCTGGAAGCAGCCTTTGGTGAACTCAGACAAGGGAGACGCTGCATCTTTGTGACGCAGCAGCGACTTGGGCGTGAAAATCACCAGAGGTTTGCGCAGGTTACGCACCATCTGGCGGCGCAACACGTGAAAGATCTGGCTGGCCGTGGTCGGTTGCACCAACTGCATATTGGTGTCAGCCGCCAACTGCATGAAACGCTCGACACGTGCAGAGGAATGCTCCGGGCCCTGGCCTTCGTAGCCGTGGGGCAGCATCAGCGTGATGCCGTTGACACGGCCCCACTTGACTTCACCTGAGGCAATGAACTGGTCAATCACCACCTGGGCGCCGTTAGCGAAATCGCCAAACTGGGCTTCCCAAATCACCAAGGTGTTGGGGTCGTTGGATGCATAACCATATTCAAACCCCAGCACCGCTTCTTCGGACAGGATGGAGTCAATGACAACAAATGGCGACTGGTTCTCGGCCACGTTTTGTAAGGGTACGTAGGTACCCACGTCCCACTTTTCGCGGTTCTGGTCGTGGATGACGGCATGACGGTGGGTAAACGTGCCCCGGCCACAGTCTTCACCCGACAAGCGAACCGGGTAACCACTGGCCACCAACGAGGCAAAGGCCATGTGCTCGCCCATGCCCCAATCCACCGGAATGTCGCCCCGACCCATGGCGGCCCGGTCGTCATAGACTTTTTTCACCAGTGGATGCGGTGTCAGGCTGGTCGGCATGGTGGTGATCTTGTCAGCCAGACGCTTCCACTCTGACATCGGAATGGCCGTGTCACCGGCATCCGTCCATTTTTTCCCCAGGAAGGGGGTCCAATCCACCGCGTACTTGCTCTTGAAGTTGGTCAACACCGGGTCCGTCGTGTGTTTACCCGCATCCATGGCCGCACGAAACGCCTTGAACATGTCGTCACCCAGCGTGGCACCCAGCCCTTGTGCAGCCAGCTTGTCGGCATACAGCTTGCGCGTGCCCGGATGCTGAGCAATCTTCTTGTACATCAGTGGTTGAGTCAGCGCCGGGGTGTCTTGCTCGTTGTGGCCCAACTTACGGAAACAAATGATGTCCAGCACCACGTCTTTGCGGAACTCCATGCGGTATTCCAGCGCCCACTGCATGGCCATGACCACGGCTTCAGGGTCATCACCGTTGACGTGCATCACGGGCGCTTCCACGCCCTTCACAATGTCGGTGCAATACAGCGTGGAGCGGTAGTCACGCGGGTCGGAGGTGGTGAAGCCGATCTGGTTGTTGATGATCAGGTGCACCGTGCCAGCCGTGGTGTAGCCACGGGTCTGTGCCAGCGCCAGGGTTTCCTGGTTGACGCCCTGGCCCGCAAAAGCGGCATCACCGTGTACCAACACGGGGAGCACCTGGCGGCCGGTCGGATCGGCGCGGCGGTCCATGCGGGCGCGCACCGAGCCTTCCACTACCGGATTGACAATTTCAAGGTGTGATGGGTTGAACGCCAGGCTCAAGTGCACCGGGCCGCCAGGGGTGGTCACATCCGAGCTGAATCCCTGGTGGTATTTGACATCACCGGCTGGCAGGTCTTCAGGGGCGGTGTGATCAAACTCGGCAAACAGGTCGGCAGGCAACTTGCCCAGGGTGTTGACAAGCACGTTCAGGCGGCCCCGGTGCGCCATACCAATCACAATTTCTTGCACGCCCAGACTGCCGGCTTGTTGAATCAGCTGGTCCATAGCGGCAATAAAGCTCTCGCCACCTTCCAGTGAAAAACGCTTCTGACCAACATACTTGGTGTGCAGGAAACGCTCCAACCCCTCAGCCGCAGTCAGTCGATCCAGAATGTGCTTCTTTTGATCGGCGTTGAAATTGGGCTTGCTGCGAACACTTTCGAGCTTTTGTTGCCACCAGCGTTTTTGCGTCTGATCGGTCAGGTACTGGTATTCGGCGCCAATGGTGCCGCAATAGGTTTCGCGCAGCGAGTTCAACAACTCGCGCAAAGGCATCTTGTCTTTGCCGAAGAAGGTATTGCTGGTGTCAAACACCGTCTCGAAGTCGGCGTCCTTGAAGCCATAAAAAGCCGGGTCAAGCTCAGGAATGTTCGGGCGCTCCGTGCGTTTGAGTGGATCCAGGTCAGCCCAGCTGGCACCCACATTGCGGTAAGCGGCAATCAGCTGCTGTGCTGCTGTGCGCTTGCGGCCCATTTCGGCGTCCACGCTGGCCACCACCACCTTGGTGCCACCCGCCTTGGCACGCTGCGCAAACGCGTCAATCACGGGTTGGTGCGGAATGTCCTTGGCGTTACTGCCGTCCACTGCTGGCACATGCTGCAATGCATCAAAGTAATCTCGCCAGGAATCGGGCACACTGCCTGGATTGGCCAGGTAGTTTTCGTACATCTCTTCGACGTACGGGGCGTTGCCACCAAAAAGATAGGTGTTCGCCTGATAGGCCTGATAGACCGTGTTTGTCTCACTCATGTTTCGCTGACTTTCATTTCCCTTGGGGAAACTTTAGCTGGTTAAAGCTGATGGTTAATTAACCTCCCGCGTCACGGCTTGACCGTTTGGCGGATGCGACAGTGGCGTTGGAAGGGCCTGGAACAGGCAAAATTGTGCGCCACCAAGATGGCGCGAGTCTTACATCGGTTTGATATTTCGCAATTTTTATGGGGTCACCAAGTCCTTGATTTGCTGGAGTGCAGCGGGGTCATCCATGGTGGTCAGATCGCCCGGGTCACGCCCCTCGCACACGGCGGCAATGGCACGGCGCAGGCATTTGCCGCTGCGGGTTTTTGGCAGCACCGTCACAAAACGAACCCGCGCCGGGCGTGCCACTGCACCCAGGTCTTTGTCCACCAGTTTGAAAACCTCTGCTTCCAGCGCCAAGGCACTGGCGTCGTCAGTTACCAGCGCCGGGTTTTTCAACACGGCAAAAGCCATCGCCACCTGGCCCTTGAGCTGGTCTGCCACACCCACCACCGCCACTTCAGCAATGTTCGGATGAGCGGCGATGCTCTCTTCAATTTCGCGGGTGCCCAGTCGATGGCCGGCCACGTTGATCACGTCGTCGGTGCGTCCCAGAATGAAGTAGTAGCCATCGGCATCCCGAATGCCCCAATCAAAGGTGGAGTACACCAGCTTGCCTGGCACACTCTTCCAGTAGGTGTTGACAAAGCGTTCATCATCGCGCCAGACGGTTTGCATGCAGCCGGGAGGCAGTGGGCCTTCTACCGCCACCACGCCCTTCTGGTTAGGACCCACCAGCTCTTCGCCGGTCTGGTCATCAAGCAGCTTCACGTCATAGCCATACACGGCCTTGCCCGGTGAGCCAAATTTGCTTTTCGCCTGTTCAACCCCATTGCAGAGCGACAAAATCGGCCAGCCGGTCTCGGTTTGCCAGTAGTTGTCAATGATCGGTTTGCCCAGACCGGCACTGATCCACTGTGCTGTGGGCTCATCCAGCGGTTCACCGGCCAAGAACAACGCCCGCAAGCTTGATAGATCGTATTTAGTCAACAGCGCTGGGTCCTGTTTTTTGAGCACCCGAACAGCCGTTGGCGCACTGAACATCACTGTGACCTTGTATTTTTCCACCAGGCTCCACCAGATTCCGCCGTCGGGTCGGGTTGGCAGGCCCTCGTACATGATGGTCGCCATGCCGGCAATCAGCGGGCCGTAAATGATGTAACTGTGGCCCACCACCCAGCCAATGTCGCTGGTCGAGAAATAGGTTTCACCGGCGTTGCCCGCATAAATGTGCTTCATGCTGGCTGCCAATGCAACGCAATAGCCACCCGTGTCACGCTGCACGCCTTTGGGTTTGCCAGTGGTTCCGCTGGTGTACAGCGTGTAGCTGGGGTGGGTTGCATCCACCCACTCGCACGGCACCACGGTCCGCAGGTGCTTTTCTCGCAAGTTACCCCATAATTGGTCTCTGCCCGCAACCAAATTCATGGCCGACATGCCACGGTCAACCAACAGAACGGCTTCTGGCTTGTATTTGGACAGCGAAATGGCTTCATCCAGCAGCGGCTTGTAAGGTACTGGCTTGCCACCCCGTGACCCTGCATCGGCACTCACAATCACCTTGGGCTCGGCGTCTTCAATGCGTGACGCCAGCGACCCGGAGGCAAAACCATGGCAAAGGCCGCCTCGGGGATCATCGGCATGTAAATCAGCACCCGGTCACCTTTGGTGACACCCAGGTCCTTCAGTGTGGCCGCCATGCGCTGCACTTCAGCATGCAGTTCAGTGAACGAATAGACTTTTTCCTGGTTGGTTTCAGTCGAAACAAAAATCAGGGCAGCTTGGTCTGGACGGGTGGCCAAGTGCCGGTCTACGGCGTTATGGCACAAATTGGTGACACCGCCGACAAACCATTTCGCAAAGGGTGGGTTGCTGTAGTCGCAAATTTGTTGCGGCTGAACTTTCCAGTCCACCAACTGCGCTTGCTCACCCCAAAAACTGTCACGGTCAGCAAGAGATCGTTGGTGAAATTCTGCGTAGCTTGTCATGGGCTGTCTCCGATTGTTGTGGAATAAACTGAATTCATAATTATGAAGGGTGAACTTGCTGCACGCTGACTACATGAGCAACTTGTCAGCCTCACAAGGCTCCAGCAAGAAACTCGGAGGCCTACTTGATCAATTCGTGCAGGGACTTGAACTGAGGGTGTTCCGCTGAGCGCAACCACTCAAACGCCACCATCTCGGTGGTCACCAACTCGGCACCAGCCCCAGCCAGCCGATCAAAAGCAGCATCCCGGTTGCGCTCGGTGCGTGAACTGCACGCATCAGCCACCACCCAAACGTCGAACTCGTCTTCCAGCAAATGCAGCGCGGTCTGCAACAGGCACACATGCGCTTCACAACCGGCAATCACAATGCTGCTGCGCTCAGTCGGTGTGTTGGATGGTTTCTGCAAATGTTTGGGCAAACTGCGCGCGTTGCCCGCTGCCGGCTTGACCGGTGGGCGCAACCATTCGCCCAAACCCTCCTCCACCCCGCTGAACTGCATCTTGGCGAGCGTTCTATCACACAGTGATTTGACCTCGGGCGGGTTTTCACCCAGTTTCGATGGGTTTTGTTCGGTACCGATCACCGGCACGTGCAGCCAACGGGCCATTTGGGCCAACCTGACTGCATTGGCCAAGACCATCGGCCCTTCGAAAATGACCGGCATCAGTCGGGCCTGATAGTCCACCAAAACGAGTTGGGACAGTTCAACATCCATCAGCATGTCAGACCTTTTCTACAAGTTGAAATGTCATCATTAAACCGCAGGAAGCCCCAGGTCTGACGAGTTTCATCAGTGCATTGCCGCACAAATCAGCATGCTGAAACCAGTAGCATCCACCAACTCCAATTTGACTATTGCAATAAATCAATAAGTTACAGCGATTAACTAGAATTCACTTTAAGAAAAAAACACGCTAAACTCGCGCAATGTTTAAATTTGTGCGATTGACCACCCTGCTCGCCAGCGTTTTGTTGGCGGGTATCGTGCATGCAACGCCGCCTGAACCCTCTGCTTCGCCCAATGTGGTGGCCACCCTGTTTGAGGACAACCGCGTTCTCGCTCAGATTCAAGAGGTCGGCCAAACAGTGACAGACCAGGCTTCCGATCTGGTAGGTCATGCACTTGGCTTTTTGGGTGTTCCCTATCGCCGAGGTGGCACCAACGCCGAAACAGGTTTTGATTGCAGTGGTTTTGTGAAAACCATGTACCAACAAACCTTGGGGCTGATTCTGCCCCGCAAAGCCGAACAGCAAGCGGCAGCGACCCAAAACATTGCGCGCGCTGACTTGCAGCCCGGCGACCTGGTTTTTTTCAACACCATGCGCCGCGCCTTCAGTCATGTGGGAATTTATATTGGTGATGGCAAGTTTGTCCACTCGCCCAAGCCAGGGGCCGAGGTGCGTGTTGAAAGCATGAGCCTGTCTTACTGGCGCCGTCGCTTTGATGGTGCCCGCCGCGTACTGACCGGCGACCCAGCGTTACCTGCCGCGGCTGCCCCGAAGGCCACCGAACCTGTGTTGCGTTAACTCAAGCCCCGATGGCGATCGGAATGCGCCGGCGGCCAAAATCCTCTCGTTTCTCAGAATAGCGGCCCGGTAACTTGGCGCCGCAGCCGGTGCAGTGGCCTTGTGGTGTCAACCGATATTGCTTGATCTGATACCTGTCTCGCTCAATCAGCACGGCTTGGCAGGCCGGACAATGGGTCGCTTGACCCTCCAGGTCCGTGACGTTTCCGGTATAGACAAATTGCAAGCCCTCGCTCATGGCAATGTGTCGTGCGCGCACCAACGTGGCCAAGGGCGTGGCCGGCACAGCCATCATCTTGTGATCCGGGTGAAACGCTGACAAGTGCAAGGGAACTTGCGGTCCAATTTCTTTCATGATCCAGCGACACATCGCGCTGATTTCCTGATCTGAGTCGTTGTGGTGGGGAATCAGCAAGGTCGTGATCTCAAACCAAACAGAGGTCTCGTGCCGCAGATAAACCAGTGTGTCCAGCACGGGCTGGAGGTGGGAGCCCGTGAATTTGAAATAGAACTCGTCCGTGAACGACTTCAAGTCCACATTGGCAGCATCCATCTTGGCATAGAACTCGCGCCGCGCTGGAGCATGCATGTAGCCAGCCGTCACAGCCACGGTCTGGACACCCTGCGCATGGCAGGCATCGGCAACGTCCATCGCGTATTCAGCAAAAATCACGGGGTCGTTGTAAGTAAAGGCCACACTGCGACAACCCCAACGAACGGCTTCCTGGGCAATCACTTCGGGTGCAGCCTGATCCATCAATCGATCCATGTCGCGTGACTTGCTGATGTCCCAGTTCTGGCAAAACTTGCAGGTCAGATTGCAGCCGGCCGTACCGAAGGACAACACGCTGCTGCCCGGGTAGAAATGGTTCAGGGGCTTCTTCTCAATCGGGTCAATGCAAAAGCCCGACGACCGACCATACGTGGTCAACACCATCTGGTCACCCTCGCGCATGCGCACAAAGCAGGCGCCTCGTTGCCCATCATGCAACTTGCAATCCCGTGGGCACAAGTCACACTGAATTCGACCATCTGCAAGAGGGTGCCAGTAGCGCGCCGGATACAAGTCGGTGTTCATGGCGTGGGCTCCCCGTCAGTACCCTTAGCGGCCACGGCATGGCGCTCTGGCTCCTTCCATTTGGCGACGGTGTAACGTGACAAACAGACCTCTGGTTGCCAAAAATGCGCATCCAAGCCGGCCTTGCGTTTAAGGTGCGCCATGAACTCCTCCGGGCGCGGCAACTGCTCCCAAACTTGCGGTAAAAAAGTGCTGCGGCTTGCCCCGTATTCAAACACCACCCCATCGACGCCGGG
>JAIFMR010000176.1 GCA_020048255.1 Rhodoferax sp.
CCGGCAATCGCCAAACCGTTCTGGAAACCCGTGATACCACCACCTGCGGTGTAGAAGTCAGCAGCCGATTTGGTCTTTGCCGCAGCCCATTTGGTAATGAACAGCGTGAACACCACGAAGGCTCCGAACATGCCGATGGCTGTCCAGTTGGTGGGTTGCTGGACCGCCTGGCCCAGATCAGCGCCGGCAGCCATTGCACTGGTGGATGCCGCGAGCAACGAGATCAGCGCTATGGCGCTGTTTGTAGTATTTTTCATTGTCATTTCAGAACCGCCTTGGTGATGGCAGCAGTCAGGTCGTCGTATTCGCTGTTGGCGCGACGGACATAAATGGTGGTGATGATGACGGTGAACACAATCACGCCAAAACCAATCGGTACCCCGATGGTCATGACGCCTGCGCCCAGCTTCTGCGAGAGGAACTCTTTGTTAAAAGCCACGAGCAAGATGAAACCGTAGTAAACGATCATCATGGCCCATGTCAGCGTCCAGCCAAAGCTGCTGCGCTTGGCTTTGAGCTCCTGGTATTGGGGGTTGTTGACAACCCGCGTAATCAAATCATCTGCCATTAAAGCGTCTCCTATAAAAATGTAACGGCCGCGAGGCTAAGTGACGGTACTTACCGATTGCTGACCGGAAAATGTGCCAAAGTCAGTTTAGCCAATAGGTACTGCCATTTACGCACTAAAGCCGTGCTCGCCTCGTGAAAATCGGCACAGCGGCCATTTTGGTCCAAATCCTGTAGACGATGTATTGCTTCAAAAGAAATAGCAATAAACCCCAATAAATAAAGGGCTAAAGCCGATTTCTATCTAAGGCCCGTCGGCTTATTTGTGCGCCAATGGCTTGGGCTTGGCGGACGACACTCTTTCGACTCAGTGTTTTCCCTAGGTTTTGTTGCAAATCGGCTTGGTGGCTGGGGTGTGTTGGATTCAAGCGCCAAGACAATCAATAATCAGGGCGTCCATGCATCCATGAACTGGCTACGCATGCCACTTTTTTGACTCGCCCAGGAGACCCCTCGTGTTCAACAAAATTGATGCCCAGCGCCTGTTGGCCTTGTTCGGCTTGGGCTGGCTGCTTTTCAATTTTCCGCTGCTGGGCTTGTGGGATCTAGAAACCACAGTCTTTGGGGTGCCCTTGCTGCCCGCTGCGCTGTTTGGCATCTGGCTGGTGTTGATTGCCATGACCGCCTGGCTGATGGAGCGCCGCGGGCGCTCGCCACAGGACGACTGACGATGTTGTCACCGGCCTGGGTGATCGGGGCGTCTTTTGCCTACTTGCTGTTGCTGTTCGCTGTGGCCAGTTTCGCGGATTGGCGCGCTGCGCAGGGCCGCTCCGTCATTGCCAACCCATGGACTTATGCCTTGTCACTGGCGGTGTACTGCACCGCCTGGACCTATTTTGGCAGCGTGGGGCGCGCGGCCTCAGGGGGCATCTGGTTTTTGCCGATTTATCTTGGCCCCACACTGGCCATGTTGCTGGGCTGGATGGTGTTGCGCAAGATCATTCGCATTGCCAAGACGTATCGCATCACGTCCATTGCTGACTTCATTGGCAGTCGCTACGGGAAAAGTCCCCTGTTGGCCGCCCTGGTGACCCTGATTGCAGTGCTGGGCATCGTGCCGTACATCGCGCTGCAACTCAAGGCGGTCTCGGCGGGCTACGCCCTGCTGACGGGCTTGCCGGATCAGTCGGCGCAGGGCTTGGTGCACTGGAGCGTTGACAGCACGTTTTACGTGGCGCTGGCACTGGCCGGGTTCACCATGGTGTTTGGTGCGCGCCACCTGGACTCCACCGAGCGCCATGAGGGCATGGTGGCTGCCATCGCCTTTGAGTCAGTGGTCAAGCTGATGGCGTTTTTGGCGGTCGGTTTGTTCGTGGTGTACGGTTTGTTTGATGGTTTGTCTGACCTGTTTGCCCGGGCCCGTGCCGTGCCTGCTCTGGCTGGGTTGCTGCGGCTGGACCAAGGCGGCAAATTTGCCTGGACGCAGTGGTTTGCGCTGACCTTGCTGTCCATGTTCTCGGTGGTTTTCTTGCCACGCCAATTTCATGTGATGGTGGTGGAAAACGTGCGTGAGAGCCATTTGCGTCGCGCCGCCTGGGTCTTTCCGCTGTACCTGCTGGCCATCAACCTCTTTGTCCTGCCCATTGCACTGGGCGGCTTACTGTATTTCGGATCAAGTCAGATGAATGCTGACTATTTTGTGCTGTCGCTGCCGTTGGCAGCCGGGCAACCCGCTTTGGCTTTGTTTGTCTTCATCGGCGGGCTGTCGGCGGCCACAGGCATGGTGATTGTGGAAACCATTGCGGTGTCGACCATGGTGTGCAATGAGTTGGTGGTGCCCTTGTTGCTTCGCACACGTCATTTTCGGCCGGAGGCCGGCCACGATCTCACCCGGGTGCTGCTGGGTATTCGGCGTCTGGCTATTTTGTTGGTGTTGGTGTTGGGCTACGTTTATTTTCATTTGGCCGGTGAGGCCTATGCGCTGGTCAGCATTGGCTTGATCAGTTTTGCGGCGGTGGCGCAATTTGCACCGGCGGTGCTGGGCGGTCTTTATTGGAAAGGCGGCACCCGGCGCGGCGCGCTGGTGGGATTGCTGGCCGGGTTTCTGATGTGGTCCTACACACTCATGCTGCCGTCTCTGGCCAAGTCGGGCTGGCTGGACGATGGTTTTCTGAAGCAGGGCTTGTGGGGCTTAAGCTGGCTGCGGCCCGAGCATCTGCTGGGTTTGCAGGGTCTGGACAACCTGACTCACTCGCTGTTCTGGAGCTTGCTCGTCAATGCTGGGGCCTATCTGGCGCTGTCTTTGTGGCGGGCGCCTTCGGGGCAGGAAGCAAGCCAGGCACTGCTTTTTGTCGATGTCTTCAAGCGCACCAGCACCACCCGCCCGGTGTTCTGGCGGGGTAGCGCCAATGTGCCTGATTTGCTTCGGCTGTGTGAGCGGTTTCTCGGGGCCGACAAGGCGCGAACGCTGTTTGAAAGTTACGCCAAGCGCTCGGGGGTGCGCAACGTCTCGATGATCGAACCCGATGCCCATCTGGTGCTGTTTGTCGAGACACAGTTGGCGGGCGCTGTGGGCAGCGCATCGGCCCGTGTGTTGGTGGCGTCCACCGTGGAAGAAGAAACACTGACCACCGACGATGTGCTGCGGATTCTGGACGAAACCTCGCAGCTGCGGGCTTATTCTCTCGAGTTGGAAGAAAAATCTGCCTCGCTGGAGCAAGCTACCGCCGAATTGCGCGCCGCCAACGACCAGCTCAAGAGCCTGGATCGACTCAAGGATGATTTCATGTCGTCAGTCACGCACGAATTGCGCACGCCACTGACCTCGATCAGGGCCTTGGCCGAGCTGATGCGCGAAGACCCCAAGATCGATCTGGCTCAGCGCTGCCAGTTTATTGACATCATCGTGAGTGAGACCGAGCGGCTTTCCAGACTTGTCAACCAAATTCTGGACATGGCCAAGATTGAATCAGGCCATGCCGAGTGGCACACCGAGCAGGTGGATCTGTGCGCGCTGGTCAGGCAGGCGGTGGCGACCACCTCCGAGTTGTTTCGGGAACGCCAGATTGCCGTGGAGATGCACTTGCCTGAGCAGCCTGCCTTGATGCAGCTGGACCCGGATCGGCTGATGCAGGTGATGCTCAATTTGTTGTCCAACGCGGCCAAATTTGTGCCCGTGCCGGGCGGTCGGGTTAGCGTAAGCCTAAGAAGTGAGGATGCGGGCGTGACGGTGGCCGTGCAAGACAATGGACCGGGTGTCAGTGACGAGCAACAAGCGCTGA
Source organism: Rhodoferax sp. (assembly GCA_020048255.1). Taxonomy (GTDB): domain Bacteria; phylum Pseudomonadota; class Gammaproteobacteria; order Burkholderiales; family Burkholderiaceae_C; genus Rhodoferax. Next base: position 3,789 of record JAIFMR010000176.1, read on the forward strand.
TTTTTGAACGCTTTCGTCAGGGTGGTGATGCCACCAACCGGCCACAGGGGACAGGTTTGGGTTTGCCGATCAGTCGAAACATTGTGGAGCATTTTGGTGGCAGGTTGTGGCTGGAGTCCCGCCCACCCCATGGCGCATGTTTCCTGTTTCACTTACCGCTGACCGTTCCGGGCGCCGTTGAAAATACATAAAAAATGGAGATCAAGATGAGTCAATACAAAATTCTGGTGGCCGACGACGAGCCCAATATTGTGATTTCGCTGGAGTATTTGCTCAAGCGCGAAGGCTACACCGTGCTGGTGGCGCGTGACGGGCAAGAAGCGCTCGATGTCATTGCCCGCGAGCGCCCCGACTTGGTCTTGTTGGATGTGATGATGCCCAAGAAAACCGGCTTTGAAGTGTGCCAGGAAGTACGGGCGAACGAGTCTTTGCAAGACATCAAAATCCTGATGCTCACGGCCAAGGGGCGCGATACCGACGTCTCCAAGGGCACCGCACTGGGCGCCGATGCGTACATGACCAAGCCTTTTGCCACGCGTGAGCTGGTTCAGAAAGTGGCGACCATGCTGGGCTCTGCGCCATGAGGATGGACCGTCGCTTGCTGATGGCCATTGGGGTGATTGGCTTGGCAACCGTGCTGTGGTTGCTGTTGACCATCGGCCTGATCGCCTCGACTTTGGATTCGGCGCAGCGCTCGCTGGTGGCAGAGCAACTGGCGTCCAGGCTGCTGTTGATTGGCTTGACGTGGGTGTGTGGTTTGGTGGCGATTGGGGCCACGCTGCGCTGGTTGTTTTTTCGCTATGCCACGGCGCCAGCGCGCTTGCTGGAGCAAACCCGCGTGTTGCTGGCAGCACCCAAAGCGGCGCCCATGAACCACCAGGGCACCAAAGAAACCAAGGCTTTGGCCGAGGCCATTTTTCAGCTGGCCTCGCAACGCGACATCTTGCGCGAAGACGTTGCCACACAAATCAACCAGGCCAACTTGAGCGTGCAACAGGAAAAGAGTCGCCTGGCCGCTTTGATGGCTGAACTGACGCAAAGCGTCGTGGTGTGCAACCTGGACGGACGCATCATTCTGTACAACAGCCGGGCGCGGTTGCAGTTCAAAGCCCTGTCACAAAGCCCGTCACTGGCAGGTGGTGCTGAGCTGGTGGGGATTGGCCGGTCGATTTACGCCGTGTTTGATCGTCAGTTGGTGGCGCATGCACTGGAGAGCATTCAGCAGCGCATCAGCCGGGGTGCCGCCAGCCCGTCTGCGCAGTTTGTCACCACCACACAAGCTGGGCAACTGCTGCGGGTGCAGATGGCACCGGTGCGCAATGGTGATGCGGCACAGGCCGGCGAGATCAATGGCTTTGTGCTGATGCTCGACAACGTGACCCGGGCCTTTGAAGAGGAGCACCTGCGTGACCAATTGCTGCACAGTTTGACCGAAGGCAGCCGGTCGTCGCTGGCCAACATTCAGGCTGCGGTGGACATGCTGGCCTACCCTGACTTGGAAGATGTGATGCGGGAGCGCTTTTTGGGTGTGGTGCGTGAAGAGGTCAGCAGCATGAGTGGGCGCATTACGGAAATGACCCAAAGTGCCACGCAGGGCCTCAAAGCGCGCTGGCCATTGGAGGAAATGTTGGGGGCCGATGTGCTGTTGGCGACACAGCGCCGCATCGAAGCACGCAGCAAACGCACCGTGACATTGGAAAACCTGGACCCCACGCTTTGGCTCAAAGTGGACAGCTTTAGCCTGACGCAGGCGCTGGATTACTTGGCGTTGCGCTTGGTGGACGAGTTTGACATCAAGTTTTTCCGCCTGCGTTTACAGGCCAACGGAGCGCGTGCGCAGTTGGATTTGATCTGGACCGGGCAGGCGATGAGCACCGAGACCGTGATGAGTTGGGAGATGGACTCGATGCGCTTTGGCGCCGAGAGCACACCGCTGACGGTGCGTGATGTGATTGAGCGCCATGGCGGCGAGATGTGGTTTGAGCGCGAACGGGTGCGCCACGAGGCTTTCTTCCGGTTTTTGTTGCCGTTGGTAACCGTGCAAGAGCAGCTGGAGTCCACGCAGATTTTGCAAAATGACAGCCGCCCCGAGTACTACGACTTTGACCTGTTTCGCACCACAGACCAAAGCAGCGCACTGGATGATCGCTTGTTGGGTGAGTTGATCTACACCGTGTTTGACACCGAAACCACGGGCCTGAACCCCGCCGAGGGCGACCAGATTATCCAGATCGGTGCCACACGCTGTGTCAACGGCAAGTTGCTCAAGCAAGAAAGCTTCGAGCAACTGGTGAATCCCGGGCGGCTGATACCGGCCGCAGGCATTCCAATTCACGGTATCACTCAGGACATGGTGCGCGGCAAGCCCGGTATTTCGGAGGTGTTGCCGGCGTTTTATGCTTTTGCGCAAGACACGGTGCTGGTGGCCCACAACGCGGCTTTTGACATGCGGTTTTTGCAGTTGCTAGAGGCCTCGACGGGGCTGGTCTTTAGCCACCCGGTGTTGGACACGCTGCTGTTGTCTGCCGTGGTGCACCCGAACCAGGAAGGCCATAGCCTGGAGGCCATTGCCGAGCGCTTCAATATCAATGTGCTGGGTCGCCACACGGCCCTGGGTGATGCCTTTGTGACGGCAGAGGTCTGGTTGCGGCTGATCCCACTGCTGCAAGCCATGGGCATCACCACCTTGCGCCAGGCGCGCGAGGCTGCGCAAAAAACATATTACGCTCGGCTTAAGTATTAGGGTATTTCCGTATTGATTTCAAGGATAATGCCTCCTGTATAAAGCCCTGTCGGGCTAAAAAGGAGTGTCGGAAATGGTGACCTGGCTTGTGATTGTGTTTGTGCTGGCCTATGCAGCCATTGCCCTGGAGCATCCGCTCAAAATCAATAAGTCGGCTTCGGCACTGGTGGCCGCGGGCTTGTTGTGGACAATTTATGCGTTTTCGGTGGAGCCGCATGCTTTGAGCGAGCAACTGGGTGAGTCACTTATGGGGACAGCGCAGATCGTGTTCTTTTTACTGGGTGCCATGACCATTGTCGAGGTGGTGGATGCCCACAACGGTTTTGAGGTGATCACCTCGCGTATCAAAACCGACAAGCTCACCAGCCTGATGTGGCTGGTCGGCTTTGTGACGTTTTTCCTGAGTGCGATTCTGGACAATCTGACCACCACCATCGTGATGGTGTCGTTGATGAAAAAACTGTTGCGCCAGCGCGATGACCGCATGTTTTTTGCCGGCATCATCGTGATTGCAGCCAACGCTGGAGGGGCTTGGACTCCGATTGGTGACGTGACCACCACCATGCTGTGGATTGGTGGCCAGATCACCAGCCTGAACATCATGAAAACGGTGTTTTTGGCCTCCTTGGTCAATCTGCTGGTGCCGCTGATGGTGATTGCTTTCATGCTGCGTGGTCGCATGGTGGAAGGCGTGGCGCTGGACGAGTCGAATAAATTGCAAGCCACGTCTTTTGAGAAAAACCTGATGTTTTTCATGGGCTTGGGTATTCTGGTGGCGGTGCCGGTGTTCAAAACCGTGACCCATTTGCCGCCTTTCATGGGCATCCTGTTTGGGTTGGGGCTGCTGTGGATGATCGGTGACTTGATCCACAAAGACAAGGAAGATGCCGACAAAGAGCATTTCACGCTGGTGCATGCCCTCAAACGCATCGACATGAGTTCGGTGGTGTTTTTCATCGGCATTTTGCTGGCCGTGGCCTCGCTGGAACATAGCCACATCTTGTCCTCATTGGCGCAGTGGCTCGACCAGGCTGTTGGTCAGCAGGCCATCATCGTGACCCTGATTGGTTTGGTTAGCGCGGTGGTCGACAACGTGCCGCTGGTGGCTGCTTCCATGGGCATGTATGACCTGGCGCAATATCCGCCTGACAGCTTCCTGTGGGAATACATTGCTTACTGCGCCGGTACCGGTGGCTCCATTTTGATCATTGGTTCAGCTGCGGGTGTGGCGGCCATGGGGCTGGAGAAGATCGATTTCATCTGGTACATGAAAAAAATCAGTTTGTTGGCGCTGCTGGGCTACTTTGCCGGTGCTGCGGTTTACATTCTGCAAAATCAATTGATGCACGGCTAAGCGCCAGTCCGTACCGTCCAGCCAGTCGCGCCTTAAAACAGGCCCGGCTGGCTTATTTTTTGCTTCAGTAACTGTAGCTTCCTGCGCAAGCTAGTAAAGGGCTAGAGGGCTATTTGGTATATAAAACAGGGCAGGTGTGCCTTGTTACCTTGTGTCGCAAGCCCAGGCCCTGATGCTGTGGGGCGTGTCTCGACTGGATTGAAACAACAGCGCTACAGGCTTCGCGCACGCGTGTTACGACCAAATTTGAGCATACGGGTGGCAATCAGCGTCTCAGCCAGAAAGCCCAACAAGGCCAACAAAAAGAAAACCACCCCAGAGAGAAACAAAATGCTGGCCATTCGGAAAATCTGCAGATCGATGGTTTCGCCCAGAAACAGCGCCACGATGGTCAGGCCAATCATGATGGCGCAAAACGTCAGCAGCGCAATGCAGGTGTTCACCAAGCGGCCACGCAGGCGCAGTTGCTTCAGCTCTTTGAAGGCTACAGTCATCGGCTCGCTGTCGGCCGCGGCATCAATTCGGTCCTCCAGCAGCCGGGCGCGGTCAATGATGCGGGCCAAACGCCCCGCCACGGTGCCAATCATGCCGGCCACTGCCGTTAACAAAAACACCGGTGCCACGGCCAACTGAATGCCGTGGGTGACGGTGTCGAGGTCGGTGGCGAAAAACATGGGGTGCTCCTGTGACGCTATGGGCTTGGGGTGGCATGCCCTGAAATGTGCACTGTACCGCCGATTGGCAAGGCCTGTGGGCATGTCATTCACTGCAATGATATTTGTAGCTGTTAGCGCTTTATGGATAAGGGCTACAAGGCGAAAAGGTTTGAAGGTGCGGCCCGTATCAGCGTAAGCACCTTTGCCCCAGCAGCGCCAGCAAACCAACTGCACCCACGCCCAGCAACAGCGCCGGGAAGGCGGTCGTGGCAGACCAGTCAATCAGCGCCCCCGAGCTGGCCGAGGCGACCAGTCCACCCAGGGTGTAGGTGAGCACCAGCACGGCGGTGCTGTTGACCAGGGTGATGCCTTTTTCGCGCGCACCAATGTCGATCATGGCCAGCGTGTACAGCGCGCCGCCTGCGGCCCCCCAGATGGCTACCATGGGCCAGACCAGCCAAGTGTGGGACATGACCCACGGGCTGGCACAGGCAGAGAGCAGCAGCAACGCGGTAAAAACCAGCATCAGGCTGCGTCGCCCTTGTGCGGGAGAGGCAAAACGGTCAGCGATCATGCCGGATGGCAGCGCCACCAGCGTGCCCCCGGCACCGCTCATGGCCACCAGCAGTGCACTGGCACTGGCACTCAAACCCAGGCTCAGCCCATACAAGGGCAGGGTGGAGGCCAGCCCCAGTTCAAAAAACCCACCGATAAACCCGGCCAGCATGATGACCGGATGCGCCAGCACCGCTTGCCACAGGCCCTGCAGCCCGACACTGGCGCTGTGTTGGTCATGCGCTGGCGGTAGTCTGGGAATCAGCGCGGTCCAGGCCAGGCCGATGGTCAGCAGCGCGACCACCAGCCACAGCGCCTGGGCGTTGCCGGTACCCACCCAGGCCAGCAGCACCGGCCCGATGACAAAGGTCAGCCCCACCATGGTGGCATAGGTGCCGATGTAACGCCCGGTCTGGCCGGGTGGCGCAAATTCGGCAATGAAGG
>JAIFMR010000112.1 GCA_020048255.1 Rhodoferax sp.
CGTAGCGGTCTTTTTCGGTCATGCAAAAACTTGCCAGCGGGCCATCCTGGGTGCGGTCTGCGGCTTCTGCCAGCATCATGGTCAGGGCCGGCACACGCTGGCAATGTCCGCCGGTGTAATGCGACTTCTCGTCAATGGCCAGGTTGATCAAGCCGATGAACGCCTCAAACAGGGTTTCAAGTTGTGTCATCAAGATCCGGTTGCTCAGCGCAATCGCCGCTTGTGAAGCCAGTGACTCGACCAAACGCTGATCAGCATGGGAGAACGCCAGCACCTCACGCGTACCAGGTTTTAGCGCGTTGATCAACTGCAGCACCCCAATGATGTTGCCTTCGTGGTCGCGCATGGGCACGGTCAAAAACGATTGCGAGCGGTACCCCGTGCGCGCATCAAAAACGCGGGTGCCCGAAAAATCGAATTCATCCTCACTGTTGTAAGCATCTTCAATATTGACCGTGATGCCATGAATGGCGGCATAGGCCGCCACCAACGAGTCGTTCGGCGCACCATCGTCCTTCAACAAATGGATGTCCGGAAAATTAATCGCCGCGCCGGAGGTTCCGCCCATGGCGATCTTCAAGGAATCGGTGCGCAAAATTTCAAATCGCAGCGTTTGCCCGTCCTCCTGCATGCGGTAAAGCGTGCCCCCATCGGCATGGGTGATGGTTTTGGCAGCCAGCAAAATCTGCTCCAACAGTCGCGTGATGTCGCGCTCGCGGGATAGCGAGGCACCTACATCGTTGAGTTGCTCCAGCCGCTTGAGCAGGCCGTGGACGGTGTTGGATTCATTGGCATGGACGGGATTCATACATCACCTTTGTAAAGAACGTCATCTTCTTTGCACAGGCAAATTGTGGCGGAAATACGGCGCTTGGGTGCCGACATCAGTCCTGTAGGACACAAAAAACCTTTATCGTTCAGGATTTTGTCGCCCTTTGAGGTCATCTGTCGCCTAATATCATTGGCTGAACGTTGGATTTTTGTTTTTGCCAGGAGCCGTCATGCCACACCGTCTATACCGCGCGGTTTATGCACTTTCGCTGGTCTTGTTGCTGCCAACGTATTCCCGTGCTGCTCTGGCGCCCGGTGTAGCAGCGCAAGTGGTGAGTTTGCAAGGGAACGGTGAACAACGCCGCCAGGTCACCGACAGCTGGGTGACCACCCAGGCGTCTGAGGTATTGCCTGCAGGCAGCTTTGTGCGCACCTTGGCGGCCTCCAAAATGGGCCTGCTGTTCGCCGATGACACGCAGATCCGGCTGAATCAAAACTCGGTGCTTCAGGTCAAGGCCATGGCCCAAGCCACGCAGGAAACCACCTTGCTGTTGTCGCTGGGGCGAGCTTGGGCGCAAACCAAACGGGCACCCAGCAGCCGCCTTAACTTCGAAACGCCCGCAGCCACCGCGGGCATTCGTGGCACTGACTGGGAACTCGATGTGGACGCCAGCGGCAAAACCATGCTGACGGTTTTCTCGGGCAGTGTGGACTTCTTCAACGCCCAAGGCCGCCTCACCGTGACCCACAACGAAGCCGCCGTGGCCGAAGTCGGAAAGGCGCCCGTCAAGCTCCTGTTGAGTAACCCGCGTGAGCGCATCCAGTGGGTCAACGCCCTGAGCGCGGACCCCTTGCGCCATCTGGACGCCAACCAGATACCGGCCGCCTTCCAACCTGCGTTAGCGGCGCTAGCAAGCCATGACCTGCTTGCGGCCCAGGCCGCCTTGACTCAGACCGGTGGGGCGGATGCGGGCTGGAGCGAAATCTTTCGCAGCACACACGCTATTCTTGCGGGTGACGTTGAGGGTACGCAACAGCGCCTGCGGGCCTTACTTGGCCGACCCGACCAGCAGCCGGTGCCGGCCTATTTGCTGATGTCTGACCTGCAGTTGGTCGCTGGCGCCTTTGACGCCGCCGCCAGCACCCTGAAGGTCGGACTGACCCGATGGCCCGACCAACCGGACCTGCTGGCGCAGTTGGCGCGTTCACAGATGCTGGCAGATCAACTGCCTGAAAGTGAGAAAACCCTGGCGCGTGCCCAAGGCGCCAACCGCCCCAGCGTGCTGCTGGCGCAAGGTGACTTGGCACGCCGGCAGGGTCAGACGGCTGCCACCCTGCGCGCGTTTGAACGGATGACCCAAATCGCCCCTGACGATGACCGGGGCTGGTACGCCCTGGGCAGCGCACAAAACGAGCTCGAGCAAAGTACCCCAGCGCGCGCCAACCTGATGCGCTCCCTGGCCTTGCAGCCACAGGGCCCGGGCTACCAGGGCGAGCTCGGCACCCTGGAGACCTTCGCCAACGACTTCCCCAAAGCCGACCAAGCCTTTAGTACAGCATTGACCCACAATCCGGCGGACTATGTGGCACTGACCGGGCTGGGGCTGCTGCGCCTGAAACAAGGCCGACCTCAAGAAGGACTTGACGCATTCTTGCGCGCCGGTTTGATGGAGCCGCGTTATGCACGCGCCAAAACCTACACCGCCGCGGCCTACTACCAGCTGGGACGTCATCAGGATGCGCTAGACACCCTGCAACAAGCAACTGCGCTGGATGACAAGGACCCGATCCCACATCTGTTTCTGTCGCAAATATTTACAGACCTGCTGCGTCCTGGCGAAGCGGTTCAAGCCTCCCGCGAGGCAGTCAGACGCCTTCCCTACCTGAAGTCACTCAACCAGCTCGCCAATGACCAAAAGGGCAGCGCCAACTTTGGCGCGTCGCTGGCTTTTTTTGGCCTAGAAGAGTGGGCATTGGAACTGGCCCAACAAAGTTATTACCCCTATTGGGGCGGCAGCCACTTGTTTTTGGCCGACCGCTACCCAGGCGAATTCAACAAGAATTCAGAGTTGTTCCAAGGCTACTTGAGCGACCCGCTGGCTTTTGGCGCCAGCAACCGATTTTCATCGTTGCTGCAGCGCTCAGGCCACTACGGCATGCTGGAGTTCAATGCCGACAAAACCGCTGCCGAGCTGCTGCTGCCCTCTGTCACACTGAATGGTTTGAGCAACACCACGCTGCCCATCGCCTATTTCGCGCAGATCCAAAAAGGGCGCGCCAACGGCTTCCCGATTGATGTCGGTGTATCGTCCAATCTGGCGGCCTTCGAAGATTCCAGCGGCCGCGCCGACGTCGGCGCCACCGTCACCACCCTGGGCCTGGGTATTCAAGTCACCGAACGGCTCGGCCTGTTTGCCTACCAGAACACTTTCAAGGTCAGGCTCGAAGGAAACAACGCGGTTTTTGATATTGCGTCCCTGAACGCTGACCAGACCATTGGTACCCGCTTCGACATGGAGGAACAACAAAGTGCATTGGGCCTGTCTTACCGGGGGTCCCCGACCTCGCAAACCTGGCTCAAGCTGGGTCACAGCCAGTCCACCCACGACATTTCGGCTTACCCCACCTTGTTCATTTCAGACAACAATGCAGGGATACTGGGTGTGTACGCCCAGCCCAAAAAAGAGTTTGATGACCTTCAGTTTCGCCACACCCAGGATCTGGGCGAGGCCACCCGTCTCTCTGTCGGCTTAGAGCATGTTAGAGAATCCCAATACAGCGAGGTGCTGGCTGCCGGCCCAGTCGTGTCAGGCGCTGCCACCGGCATTGTCCTGAGCAACTACCTGCTCTTTGGCGGCACCAACACCATTGAGCGCAACTTCATGGCCCTGACCCTGGCCCTGCAGCATCGCGCCTCTCGGTCATGGCAATGGGATGCCACAGTAGCCGTCAACCGCCTGGGTGAACAAGTCGTAGGCGAAAACGGCCTGATTGATGTCGCCAACCAATCGACCAGCCAGGACAACGTACAAGTCGATGCCAGTCAAACCCTGGTGGCGCCGCGCCTGGGCGTGGTGTTTCAACCCCACGAACAACTCAGCGTGCGCGTCGCCTACCAAGACTGGGTCAGGCCACTGAGCGTCAGCACCCTCAACAGTGTGGAGACCGCGGGCATCCCGCTGGAAGACCGGTTTATCGTAGCCGGCGGGCGCCTGAAGCGCAGCGTGCTGCAGGTGGGCTACACCCCTGACGTGCACACCTACCTGTCAGCCAAGTTGGATCATCAAAGCATCCACAACCCGGTGGCGCCCGGTGTCGATTTGCGCACGCCCAGCCTGCCGTTTCTGGAGGCCCTGCGCAATGCCCAAAACGTGAACCTGTCCACACTGGACGTGCTGGAGGACATCCCTGACGTCGAAATCGGTACCCTGAACGCACTGTCCCTGGGGGTGAATCACCTGATGACGTCCAAGCTGTCTACTTATCTGAAATACAGTTTTCAAGACACCACGAGCAGTTATGCCGACGCAGATGCACCAAGTGGCCGTGTGAGCGACCAGCGCATCGCCTTTCTGCCACGCCACACGCTGGCGCTGGGCGCCACCTGGGCGGGTGGGCAGCGCACCATGGTGAGCGCCAGGGCGATCTACCGCTCCGACCGGTTTGAAGACATGCAGAACCTCACCCTGTGGCCAGCGTCTTGGAGCATCGATCTGCTAGGCACCTGGGAAACCCAGGACAAACACTGGAGCATTGGCTTTGGCGCCCTCAACCTGGGTGGCCACAAGTCAGCACGGCAATTTGAACGCTATGTGGTCGACGCGCGCTACCGTTTTTAACAGCCGGCGCACCCAGACCGTTGTCCTGGGTGGCCTGACGGTCCTGCTGATCTGGGTAGCCTCACTGACCCGACCGTGGCAGGCGGTCGAACAGCAGATTTTTGACCTGTTTACTTCCATCAGCGCACCGCGAAGCAGCACCGTGCCGCTGGTCATTCTGGCCATTGATGAGCCCAGCTTTCAAGAGCTGCAGACCCAGTGGCCATTTCCCCGTCGCCTGCATGCCCAGGTGTTGGATCGCTTGCGCCAGGACGGCGCCTTGGCGGTGGGTTTTGACGTGGTCTTTGCAGAGCCGTCCAACGCAGAAGACGACGGTGCATTGGCTCAGGCCATCCAGAAAGCACCGCCCGTGGTGTTGGGCGCCGCTCGTGAGTTGACCGAGAGTGGCAACGCCTCACTGTGGACCGAGGTGCCGCCGCTACCGGAGTTCTTGCAGGCGGGTGCCGTGGCCGGACAGTCTCGCGTGGTTCCCGACAACGACTTTGTGGTGCGTCAGCGTGACAACGGCGATGACACGTTTGCGGCGCAGCTGGCTGCGATCTACCGGGCACGCCGTTCTGCTGGCACTTCTGCATTGCCGACCCCTCACTCAGGCGCCGCGGCTGATCTGATGGTCTATGCCGGCCCGCGCGGCACCTTTGATACCCGCTCGTATTACCAAGCACTTGAACCCGGACTGTTGCCCGCCGGTTTTTTCAAAGACAAGCTGGTGCTGATTGGTCGCTCCGTGCGGACAGCCAGCGAGCTCAACCGCAGCCAGGCCGACATGTTCAATTCGCCTTTTTCGTTGATCGATGGCAACGATCGTTTGTTTCCCGGCGTAGAGATTCAGGCCAACCTGATCAGCAACCGGATTCAGGGTGATGGGCTGCACACCCTGAACCCGAACTGGAGCCTGGCTTGGGTCTTGCTCACGGCACTGGCCTTGGCGGCCATGGCTTGGCGGCGGGTGCACCCTGGCATGACCGTCGCGCTGGCGGCGCTGCTGGCCGTCGCCACGCCGCTGCTGTCGTATTGGCTGTTTGCGGTGCAACGGGTCTGGCTACCGCCATTGTTTGCCTTGCTGGCCATCGTCGGTCTGTATGGCAGCACCGTGCTGCTGCATTACCTGGCGGCACGCCGGCGCGCACTGCAAACACGGCAGATGTTTTCTCAATATGTACCCGCCGAAGTGGTCAACCGCCTGGTGGGAAACCCGGCCCTGATGAAGCTCGGCGGCGAGGTGCGTGAGCTGACCTTGATGTTCACCGATCTGGCCAATTTCACCGCCATGTCTGAGCGTCTGACGGCTCAAGCCACGGTGGATGTGCTGACCGAATACTTCAACACCATGACACCCATCATCCATCACTACGGTGGCACGGTGGACAAATTCATTGGTGACGCGGTGATGGCGTTCTGGGGTGCACCGCTGGACGACCCGAAACACGCCGAACACGCCGTGCGCGCTGCCATTGACATGCAGGCGGCCATGCAGGGTCTGACCGAGCAATTGGTGCGACGTGGCTTACCCCCCATCAGCATGCGCATCGGCCTGCACACGGGCAAAGTGGTGGTCGGCAATGTGGGGTCGCGCAACCGTTTTTCTTACACTGCCATTGGTGACGCCGTGAATTTGGCCGCGCGTCTGGAGGGCGCCAACAAGGCGTTTGGAACCGGCATTTTGTTGTCGGGGACGACGGCAGCAGGACTGCCTGAACAGCTGCCTCTGCGGCATGTGGACACCGTGATCGTGAAAGGCAAGAGTGAACCGATTGGGGTCTACACCCCATGTACCGATGAAATTTTGCGCAGCCTCAGTGCCAAAGCCCTGGCCCTTTTTTATGCGCAACAATGGGACGACAGCGCGGCTGCCTTTGCGCAACTGCTGGCGCACCAGCCAGGCGACCTGGCCGCTTTGCGATTTCTGCAGCGCATTGAGGCCGAGCGCACTGCCCTGCCCGACCCCTTGTGGCGAGGGGCCCTGGCGCTGGACAAGTTGTAGGCTTTGTTTCCAATGATCCTGATCCATCCTGATTGAACCCGCATGCCCGACACCTTTACCGCCACTTTTGATCGTCCCTGTGCACCCCGGCGCTGGGGTGGCGTGTTACTGGGAACCCTGGTTTTTCTTGGCGCCAGCTTGTCCGTCGCGCAGACCTTGCCAGAGGCTGTCACCGCCGCGTTGGCACGCGCCCAAGTGCCGCTGGATGCTGTCAGCGTGCTGGTGGTCCCGGCCGACGGCCAGTCTGCTGCGCGCCTGAGCCATCGCCCAGATGCCCTGATGAACCCGGCATCGGTGATGAAACTGGTGACCACTACCGCCGCGCTGGACTTGCTGGGCCCCACTTACACCTGGCGCACACCGGTGTGGCTGGACGGCAGCATCAAAAACGGGGTGCTCAAAGGCCAGTTGGTCATCCAGGGTCAGGGCGACCCCAAGCTGGTGTTGGAGCGGCTGTGGCTGCTGCTGCGCCGGGTCCAGGGTCTGGGCGTCCTGCAGATTGATGGTGACATTGTTCTGGATCGCACGGCGTTTGCGGTGCAGGAGGCCCATCCGGGTGACTTTGATGGTGAACCGCTGCGGCCCTACAACGCGGCGCCCGACGCCTTGTTGATCAACTTCAAGTCGGTGGTGATGACCTTCACGCCCGACCTCGCCAACCAACAGGCACGGGTGCAAATCGACCCGCCATTGTTTGGCGTGCGCGTGCCCAGCAACATGCCGCTGCGCATGACCGCGCCCGGGACGTGTGGCGACTACCGCGGCGCGCTCAAGGCTGACTTTTCTGACCCCGGGCAGATTCGTATGAATGGCAGTTACCCCTCTGACTGTGGTGAAAAAGTTTGGCCAATCGCCTACAGCGACCCTCCCAGTTACAGTGCACGCGCAGTTCTGGGGCTGTGGCACAGCATGGGCGGCAAACTCAACGGCACCGTCCGCTTCGGCCAAGCCCCTGCCACACCGGCCACCTTTGAGGTGAGCTCAGCCCCCTTGGTCGAGATCATTCGCGACATCAACAAGTACAGCAACAACGTCATGGCGCAACAGGTTTTTTTGACGCTGGCACGCGGCCCTGGCGGTAACGGCAGCGCCAGTGAACCCACAGCGGCACTGGCTTCAACATGGGTTCCGGTTCAGGCACCCGTTCCAGCCACGCGTGAGGCAGCGCGCCGAGTGCTCCAGCAATGGTGGCAGCAACGCATCAACACGGCATCGTCTCCAGACAGCGCAGGACCGACACCGACCTTTGACAACGGGTCGGGTTTATCGCGCCAGGACCGCATCAGCGCGCGTGGCCTGACTCGCCTGCTGCAATTCGCCTATGCCTCACCCACCATGTCAGAGCTGATGTCCTCGCTTCCCATCGTCGGGCTGGACGGCACGCTCAAGCGTAGCCGAGCGGCTGTGGGGACAGCGCACCTCAAAACCGGCAGCTTGCGTGACGTTCTGGCCCTGGCAGGCTATGTGCAAGGCCCCAACGGCCGTCAGTTGTGCCTGGTGGCGCTCATCAACCACCCCAACGCCAACGCTGCGCGGCCCGCCATGGACGCACTCATTGACTGGGCATCGCAAGATGCCACGCAAGCTACCAGCCTGGCAAGCAGCACCCAGCGCCCCTGACCAGTACCCTGTCCGTCATGATCAAGACAGGCTCATGGACAATTCAGGCTGTTTCCACTTCTGATTGATCCATGAATCTGACTGACTTCATCGGCACCCTGGCCGCTGTGTTGACCACCGCGAGTTTTCTGCCGCAAGCCTGGCACACGTTTCAGACCAAGGATGTCAGCGGCATCTCTTTGGGGATGTACAGCGCCTTCACATCGGGCGTGGCCTGCTGGCTGGTCTATGGCTGGCTGTTGGGCGCATGGCCAGTCGTCATTGCCAATCTCGTCACCCTGGCACTGGCCAGCGCGATCCTGGTGATGAAGCTTCGCTACCGCTAAACGCTGCTTCTCACGGGTTTACCCGATTCACACCTGGCGCTGTCACCGTTACCATCAGGCCATTAAATAGTACGGTCGTTCTTTTTACTTATTTGGAGACATTTGATGCGGCAATTCAAATTATTGGGCGCAGCACTCGGTGCTGCGCTGTTGGTGGCGGCTTGCGGTGGGGGTGGGGATGGCGATCAGGCACCTCGCATATCCATTACGTCTGTCAAGGTGATGGGGGACAGCTTGGCTGACAGCGGAACCTTCTCGGCCCTGGGGGCAGGCTCCGGCTTTGGCCGTATTTTTGGCATACAGGGCAGCACCTCCAAAATTTTTTCCGAGTTGACGGCCGCGTCCTACGGTATTTCCAATTTATGTAACGTCTATCAATTTACGGGCACAACCTTCATTGCCAATCCCACCGCCGGCTGTACCAGCTATGGTGTGGGCAGTGGTCGGGTGAACCCGCCTGCTGCCATTGGAGGCGCAGCGACACCGTTTTCGATCGTCAAACAGCTGGTGGACGCCGGTACCGGGACGACCTACACAACCAAAGACCTGTTGATTATTGACGGCGGCGGCAACGATGCGGCAGATCTGGTTGGCGCTTACCTGACGGCCTCGACAGACGGCGGTGCCGCCTTTGTCGGCATGCTAAGTTCGCTGCCGGGGGTCGCCTTGCCGACGAGTGCGGCAGGTTTTCCCGCTGCTGGCACAGCTTACATGACCGCACTGGCCAACAGTTTGTTCGATGCCATTCAAACCAACGCCTTGAACAAAGGCGCAAGCCGTGTGGCCATCATGAATGCGCCCGGCATACTGAAAACACCGCGTTTTCAGATGGTGCTTGACAGCATCGCAGCGGCGTATGGTGGTGGCACTGCCGGTGCCACTGCACGCGCGCAGTCAGAAGGCTTGTTCACCAGCTGGGTAGAAGCATTCAATGCGCAATTGAAAGTTCGGGCAACAGGCGAAA
>JAIFMR010000218.1 GCA_020048255.1 Rhodoferax sp.
CAAACTTGGTCCGATCTACCGAATCCTGCGTCACACTGGCGGCGGCAGGTATGGATCCACCGACTCGGTACGGGGGCGTGCCTCCAACCAAAAACACATTAACCGGCAGATTTACAAACGTGTCAACACTACTGGGTGAAAGCGCTAATGGCACACCACCACTAGCCACAGTGAGCCCTATACTGGTCGTTGCACCAACAGCATCCGTGATTAAGATAGTTGCCAAGCCTACCTTAACTGCCGTAATTCCCATGGTAATTCCACTGCTCCCAACAGTAGTTGCGACGGTGGAGTTGTTTGAACTAACCACGTAAGGAGGCTGACCGCCCCCTATTGTGAACTCCCTCGATGTAGCCGGGGCCATGGTGAGCGCACCAGGAGCTGTCGTGTACAAAGCAAGGGCACTGCCAGAGCTTACAACAGTCACTGCGATAGTCGTTGACTGCGCGATCGAATCTGTAATAACTATGTTCGCGGCTCCACTCACAATACCGCCGATCGACAATCCACTTCCATCTACGACTGCAACCGCTACCTGCGCATTACTACTCGAAACTTGGTAGGGCGCCTTACCACCGACAATATCAAAACTTTGCGATCCACCCACTAAAACGCTGAGTGCACTGGGCGCAGTCGTACTCATGGGTGTTGCGGTGCCAGATGGCAATCCCGACGCACCGCCTCCGCCACCGCAGCCAGAAAAAATTAGTGCTATCAGCGATGCTGTTAGGTATTTGAGTAAGCGCATATTAGTGAACTTTGGTGAAATTTGTAAAGAAATGTTACCGTGCTGCCTTATCGGCAATCACCTTCGGCGTAATAAACACCAGCATTTCCTGCTTGTTGGCGATTTTGGAGCGGCTCTTGAACAGATTACCCACACCAGGCAAATCGCCCAACAACGGAACTTTGGTTTCGCTATCGCTTTCGGTCAACTCGAAAATGCCGCCAATGACCACGGTGCCACCGTTCTCAACCAGCACCTGAGTCTGAATGTGTTTGGTGTTGATGGCGAATCCTGCTGCTGTCGACTGACCCACTGTGTCCTTGTTGACATCGAGGGACAAAATAATGTTGCCCTCGGGGGTGATTTGCGGCGTGACTTCCAGTTTCAAATTGGCTTTGCGGAACGCAATGGAAGTCGCGCCGCTACTTGATGCCACCTGATAAGGCAGTTCTGTTCCTTGTTCAATCAAGGCTTTGATCTGATCAGCGGTCACCACACGCGGGCTCGAAACGACTTTCCCCTTGCCATCGGCCTCCAGTGCTGACAATTCCAGATTAAGGAATCGATTGGCCGCAGAACTGAAGATGGACAGCGCAAAGGTAGCCGGGTTGTAACCGTTTTGACCCACTGCAGGCAAGTTCACAAATCCACCTGTCAAATCTACTGTGCCACCGGCCCCACTGCTGGCGACTGCATTGCCATAACTGCTGCCGAAGGCGACACGGTTACCACCGCCTAATGAGTAACCACCGTCACCACCCTGCTGTGCTCTCAAGTCAGCCCCACCCAACTTGACGCCCAGTGATTTGCCGAACGTATCCGAGGCTTCAACAATACGCGCTTCAATCAGCACCTGACGCGCAGGAATGTCCAATTTTCCAATCAGTTGCTGTACCTGCTCGAGTTTGCTTGGGATGTCAGTCACAAACAGCTGATTGGTCCGCGCCTCAGAAATCACACTGCCCCGGGCGGTGAGCAATCGAGCACTGTTTGTACCGCCAGACGAGGCTGTCAATTGAGCGGCTACATCGGTGGCTTTGGTGTAATTCAGCTGGAAGGCTTGGGTACGAAGCGGCTCCAATCCCTGCAGTGCTGCTGCAGCCTCAAGATCCAGCTTTTCCTTGGTATTGATTTCGTCTTTGGGCGCGATCCACAACACATTGCCGGTCTTACGCATACCCAGACCCTTGGCCTGCAAAATGATGTCCAAAGCCTGATCCCATGGAACATCCTGCAGCCGCAAGGTCACCGCACCATTGACCGAGTCGGAGGTGATAACGTTGAAGTTGGTGAAATCAGCAATCACCTGCAGCAGGGATCGCACTTCGATATTCTGGAAGTTCAGGGACAACTTTTGCCCACTGTAGCCTGGTCCTTGAGTCAGCTTGGATGCATCAACCTTGACGGGTTTGACTTCAACCACAAACTGCGCGTCGCTTTGGTAAGCGCTGTGCACCCATTGCCCCTGGGGTTCGATCACCATGCGCACACGGTCACCGCTTTGGAAGGTGGTGATGGATTTGACCGGGGTGCCAAAGTCGGCCACATCCAGGCGGCGACGCAGACCCTCAGGCAAGGTGGTCTTCATGAACTCAACCACCAGCGTCTGCCCTTGTTGGCGGATGTCCACACCAACTTGGTCGTTTGGCAACGCAACCACAATGCGACCCGCAGCATCTTCCCCACGACGGAAGTCCAGGTCACGCAAAGGTTGCGTATCTCGACTCAAGTTCTCGGCAAAAACCTGCTTCGTGGATGCGGGTGCTGAACCCGCCACAGCATCCAGCAACACCAACAACGACTTTCCCTGCAACTGGGTTTTATACGCGGCATGCTGTTTCAGGTTCAATACCACTCGTGTACGGGCACCGGCCTGCACCACACTCACAGACTTCAAATTACCTTGGTTGATGTCGATGGTGGACCGTCCCATGGCACTAACCACATCCGGAAAATCAAGCGCAATACGGGCCGGTGACTGGATCGAAAAGCCAGCAGGCAATGCGACCAAGGCCTGACTCAGGTCAATCTTGACAACCTCTATGCCGTTTTGCACAGAGCCCGTCACGGCCTCAATAGCCACTTGGGCGTGTGCACTGAACGCGGCCAGCAACAAGCCAGCCACGACCCACATGCGACCCAAAACGCCGCCCAACACACATTTGTTCTGGTTTTTCATTTTGACCTCTCTTGCAACTGCAAGGTTGCAGTGCGTTCAATCCACTCACCTGCGGCATCCTGAACGATCTCCCGCAGGGTGACTTCTGATTCGGCAATTTTTGTGATGCGGCCGTAGTTTTGCCCAAGGTGATCACCCACCCTGACCTGGTAAAGAAGCTTGCCCACCGTCACCAAAGCAACAGGTTTGCCGTCTCGCACCATGCTCCCCACCAGCGCCGCCGTGTCCAGCGGAAACTCCTCCAAAGGCTCTTTACGTCGTGCCAACTCTGGCGCCAGCAAGGCGCCATTGGAAGACGCTTGGGCCGCGTCCTTTTTCAAGGCCATCGTCAATTTTTTGAGACTAAAGGGGTCAAAGTCGGTGACTTGGGTGTAGTTTTCTGGCTTGAACTGCTTAGGTTCAGACAGAGGCGGCACCTTTGGGAAAGTTTGACTTTTTTGCTGCGCCATCCACTGCCGCAACTCATCATCCGATGAACCAGAGCAACCCGCCAACACCCCCAGCGACAACAGGACCCCATAAATCAGGCGAGACAAGCTCATTTTTTGGCCCCCTTCGCTGCAGCTTGACGCTGCGCACTGACTTCTTGGGCATCCAAGTAACGAAATGTCTTGGCCGTGGCATCCATCGCCAAAGCACCGTCTTTGGTCGGCACGATCGACATATTGTTGAGCGTGACGATGCGTGACAAGTTCGAAATATCAGCAGCAAAGGAGCCAATATCGTGGTAGCGCCCCGTCACGCGCACGGCGATAGGGAGTTCTGCGTAATATTCCCGCACCACCACTTGGCCCGGCCGGAAAAGATCGAACTGCAAGCTGCGACCAATACCCGCTTGGTTGATGTCAGACAACAAGGCATCCATCTCAGCTTTACTTGGAAGCTGCTTCTCAAGCTGGGTCACATACTGCTGTACTTGCTCCCGCTGTTTCTTCAAGGCATCCAAATTCACTGCTTTTGCCAGCTTGACTTTGTACTCATCTCGCAGCTTGAGCTCCTTTTCCTGCTCAACGATCAGTTCGTCTTTCGAGTCAACGATCCAGAAAAACCACAACAAAACAACGCATGTACAGGCAATAGCCACATACAAGGTGTACTTAGGCAAGTCTGGCCAACTGGACGGGTCCTTGGTGTCGAGACTGTTGAATTGCTTGGAGATGCCTTCAAACCAAGCCTTGATATCGATAGAAATGGGGGGGGTTTTTGCCATGTTGTTCACCACTACTTGACTGCGGGTGATGATGTCGCGGCCACCGGCTGACTGGCAGCACCAGCCACCCCAGCAGTCTGAGCTTTGGCTTTGAGTTTCTCGGCGTCGCTGGCGCGCACAAGCTTGGCACGAATGTTGAAATTGGCAACGCGTCGCTGGTCTCGTGGCGCCAAATTAACGGACCCTGCCACAATTTCCACCAATTCTGGACGGGTCAGCCAAGCTGAGTTGTTACCCACATTACGCAGCAACTCCGAGACACGTTCATTGGACTGGGCCACACCTAACAAGGTCACATTTTGGCCGTCCTGGCGCATGCTGTTGACGTAAACCCCTTCGGGCAGCTGGCTCACCAGCTCTGTTAACAGATGCACAGGCATGTTGCGATCAGCTTGCAGATCCTCTACCGCTTGCTGCCGCGCGCGCAAAGAGGCAATTTCCGCTTCCAGCGTCGCAATATCTTTGATCTGGGCATCAAATTTTTTGATTTCAGAGCTTAGCAACTGATTTTTGTCTTGCTGACCAGAAATCTGGGCCTGGAACCACAAAAACACAGATCCCGCAATCACTCCACCAGCCAGAGCAGACAAGCCCAAGCCGACATTGAACATGTCCTTGCGCAGCTTGCGCGCGATCTCCCTGTGAGGGAGCAGGTTAATCCGTATCACAGCAAAAACCTCCGCAAAGCAAGGCCGCAAGAGGTGAGATAGGAGGGCGCCTCACGCTCCATTTTGTTCATGCGAATGCTGCTTGACATCTCCATGCCTTGAAACGGATTAGCAACGCTGCACGCAAAATTAGTCTGCTTGGTCACAGCCTCAGTCAGTCCCGGCAAAGCAGCCGAGCCGCCAGCCAGCATCACCATGTCCACTTTGTTGTGAGTCGTGCTCGTAAAAAAGAACTGCAAGGCGCGCCCGACTTCTTGCACCAGACTGTCAACAAAGGGCTGTAACACCAACGCACCGTAGTCATCTGGCAATTCACCGCTGCGTTTTTTGCTCTCCGCCTCTTCAACCGAAAAGCCATACTGCCTGACAATCATCTGGGTTAATTGCGCCCCCCCAAAAGCCTGATCACGGTCGTACAACACTTCCTCGTTGCGAATCACCTGCATGCTGGTGGTCATGGCCCCCACCTCAAACAGGGCCACCACACTATCCCGGCCCTGATTCGGCATGTTGGCAATCAGCCGACTGGCAGCCAGGCGGGAAGCATAAGACTCCACATCGACAACGACCGGCTTCAGCCCTGCAGCTTCAGCCAAGCCCTGAATGTCCTGAACCTTCTCGCGCCGCGAGGCTGCAATCAATACCTCGACATCACCCGTTGAATTCGCACTCGGCCCCAGGATGCAAAAATCCAGACTGACCTCGTCAAGCGGAAACGGAATGTATTGATTGGCCTCGGTCTCTACCTGAAGTTCAAGCTCTTGATCAGACAAGCCACCCGGCAGCACGATTTTTTTTGTGATCACTGCCGAAGGTGGCAAAGCCATAGCCACGCTCTTCGTCTTGGTGCCACTTTTTTTGACTAAGCGGCGCACGGCGTCGGCGACCTCGTCAAACTTTTCAATATTGCCATCTGTGATCCACCCGCGCTCCAGCGGCACGATGGCACAGTTTTCCAGTATGAAACGCCCTGCCTTGTCCTGCCCCAACTCAACCAGCTTCACGCTTGACGAGCTGATGTCCAAGCCCAGCATGGCGGCAGGTTGACGGCTAAATAACGAACCCAGAGAAAGCAACATGGTCCCCTAAGAATGATCACGAATATCTCAAAAGTCTTGAGAATTCACTTCAATGCTATCAGCAAGAACGTTGTCAAGCAAAGATATTTTTGCTTTTTTACCCTTTGAAACGTTGCCAAAATGTAAAAACAAGACCTGCTGTAGACTCAAACAGCCAAACCGTTGCTCCATCTCAGTCTTGGCACTTTCACAGGGTGAGATACTAACCTCGACTTGAGGTCCTCTTTGTTTTCAGCCCCTCTGGGCATCGAATTCAGTTTTTTATGTCTGAAAAAAGCCCTTTAAGCCCTTCCGAATCGAAATCGTCGACGACCCCTCCGACCCGCAAGCCGATGCATTGGGCGGTCAAGCTCCCCCTCATTGCTGGGGGTCTAGCTATTGCTGGCCTGGCGTCTTTGCTGATGATCATCGCCATCGCCATGGCCATGGCTTATCCCAACTTGCCCGACATCTCCGAGTTGTCCGACTACCGCCCCAAACTACCTTTGCGCGTGTATTCGGCTGAAGGGGTATTGATTGGCGAGTTTGGCGAAGAGCGCCGCCACCTCACCCCCATCAAGGACATCCCGCAAGTCATGAAGGACGCGGTTCTGGCCATCGAAGATGCCAGGTTCTACCAGCATGGTGGTGTGGACTACATTGGCGTCGTGCGGGCAGCCCTGGCCAATTTGGGTCGAATCAAAAGCCAGGGTGCTTCAACCATCACCATGCAGGTGGCACGCAACGTTTACCTTTCATCAGAAAAAACCTACACACGCAAAATTTATGAAATCCTGCTGACCTTCAAGCTGGAGCATCTGCTGAACAAAGATGAGATTCTTGAAATTTACATGAATCAGATTTTTCTGGGGAACCGGGCCTACGGTTTTGCGGCAGCCTCCGAGGCTTACTTTGGAAAATCACTGCAACAAATCTCAGTTGCCGAAGCCGCCATGCTGGCGGGCCTACCCAAGGCACCGTCAGCCTACAACCCCATCAACAACCCCAAACGCGCCAAGTCTCGCCAGCTTTACATCATTGATCGCATGCTGGAAAACGGCTTCATTGACCCGACTCAAGCTGAAGCAGCCAAGCGTGAAGTCATCAAAATCAAGTCGGCGGCTGACAGCACCGCTGTGCATGCGGAATATTTTGCCGAGACGGTACGCCAATTGATCTACGCGCAATATGGCGACACCACCTACACCCGTGGTTTGAACGTGTACACCACGCTGCGCGCTGCCGATCAAATTGCCGCCTACCAGGCACTGCGGCGCGGCATCATGAATTACGAGCGCCGCCAGGTTTACCGCGGACCTGAAAAATTCGTCAGTTTGCCCAACGATCAACCCGCACTTGACGATGTGATTGACGAAACCTTGCTAGAGCACCCAGACAACGGCGACGTGCTGTCTGCTGTTGTGCTGGACGCCACCGCCAAGATGATCAAGGCGATTCGCCAGAACGGTGAGGTCATCGACATCACGGGCGAAGGGCTCAAACCTGCGCAATCTGGTTTATCGGACAAAGCGCCCTCCAACATCAAGATCCGTCGCGGCGCGGTGATTCGTGTCGTACAAACGCCTAAGTCCACCTGGGAAATCACGCAGTTGCCCGAGGTGGAGGGCGCCTTTGTCGCCATTGACCCGCGCGATGGGTCGGTCAAGGCCCTGGTGGGCGGCTTTGATTTTGAGAAGAACAAGTTCAACCATGTGACGCAAGCCTGGCGTCAACCGGGATCCAGCTTCAAACCCTTCATTTATTCAGCCGCACTCGAGCATGGCGTGACGCCCGCCACGGTCATCAACGATGGTCCGCTCTTTTTTGACGCCGGCGTGACCGGCGGCCAACCATGGGAGCCCAAAAATTACGATGGAAAATTTGAAGGCCCGATGACCTTGCGGCGGGGTTTGGCCAAGTCAAAGAACATGATCTCCATCCGGGTTTTGCAGGTGGTGGGTGCCCAAAACGCCCAGCAGTGGGCGACGCGCTTTGGTTTTGATGCCGACAAGCACCCCGCTTACCTGACCATGGCGCTAGGGGCGGGGTCGGTTACCCCCATGCAAATGGCCACAGCCTACTCGGTTTTTGCCAATGGGGGTTACCGCGTGAACCCATGGGTTGTCTCCAAAATCACCGACCAAAAAGGCAAAGTACTGGCGCAATTTCAGGCGCCAGGGCTGGACGAATCCGTGCGAGCCATCGACGCACGCAATGCCTTCGTCATGGACAGTCTGCTGCAGGAAGTTACCCGAACCGGCACTGCGGCATCGGCCCAAGCCACCCTGAAGCGGCCCGATCTGTACGGCAAAACCGGCACCACCAACGACTCCATGGACGCCTGGTTTGCCGGGTTTCAGCCCACCTTGGCAGCCATCACCTGGATCGGGTACGACACACCGCGCAAATTGGGTAGTCGCGAAACCGGTGGGGGCTTGAGCCTGCCGGTCTGGATTGAGTTCATGGCACAAGCCCTGAAGGACGTTCCGGTGTCCGAACCTCCGGTCCCTGAAGGCGTGGTCAATTCTGGCGGAGAATGGTTCTTTAACGAATATGCACCAGGCGCGGGCGTATCGTCTTTAGGGCTGAATGACACTGGCAGTGGGGCGCCGGCGCAAGTGATCCCCATGCCACCTGAAGATGAAAAAAAGAAGATCCTCGACCTGTTCAAAAACTAACGCGGTACAAAACTCAGGGCACTGCCAGACTGCTCACTGCCAAAAAGTGAGAGCATGGCAAAAAACTCGCCCTGCCCCTTGGTATCCATCCACTGCTTGCCATCAAATTGATAGTGAAAACCACCGCATTTGGACGCGACCCAGATCTCGTGTAACGGTTTTTGCAGATTGATGACAATCTGGCTGCGATTGGCAAAAACCAGCGTCACCATGCCCCCCGTGCGCTGATTGTCAATATCCACATTCGTGGCATCGTTGATACGGTCACAACTCGCCTCAACGGCCAGCAATACGCGCTCTGCGCAGTCCATGAATTCAATATCGGTCATTACAATTTCGCCATGCAGTTAATGAAACAAATTCTAATTCGACCCTTGGCTCTGGGGGCTACCCTACTCATGCTGGTGGCCTGTGGGCAAACCGGGGCGCTGTATTTACCCACATTGCCTGCTCTACCCGCCTCTGCGCCGGTAAACCCGCCAGCCCAGTAACAGGGCCACGACGCCGGCGTAAAAAACTACGTCGGCAAAATCATTCTTGCCGGCACGCATCCAGAAAAAGTGCAACACCGCCAAGCCTGAAATCAAGTAAATCAGGCGATGCAAACGCTGCCAGTTTTTGCCGCCCAGTGCCCGAACCGCCCGGTTGAACGAAGTCAACGCCAGCACCGCGAGCAGCACAAACGCTGCAAAACCCACCAAGATAAACGGCCGTTTCACAATATCGCGGCTGATGTCGGCTACATCAAAACCCATGTCAAACCAGCTGTAACTCAGCAGGTGCAGCGAGGCGTAAAAAAACACAAACAAGCCCAACATGCGCCGAAATCGCGCCAACTCAG